>QHVY01000109.1:0-4001 GCA_003223695.1 Acidobacteriota bacterium | reverse complement strand
CGTGATCCTTTGCGGGCTCGCTCTCCTCGGATGCCAGCAAAAGTCTGCGGCCCCGGCTCGCGCTGGTGCCAAGGCGCGCGTGCAGCCGAGCGACGTCAGCAATGCCAAAGTCAGTGAGGTCATCGCCCCCGCTCCACAATTCATCGATCACGTGGTTCTGGGGACCGATCTGAAACAAGACGGAACGGTGGCCACCGAAAACCTATCCGTTCCTGCCGGAAGACCGATGTACCTGACTCTGTTCCTGCGCGAGTCTCCGCCGGGACTGCAGACCAGTGCAGTCTGGATGGACAAGAACAAGAAGCCATTGCGAACGGAACGCAAAGTCATGAACGGCGCGAAGGTGACGACGTTTGCTTTCAACGATCCGAAGGCAAAGCCGGGGCGATACAAAGTCATCGCCTACTGGGGCGGCAACATCGCCACTGAACGCGAATTCGAAGTCCTCGCCGTCCAAAAGGGCAAAAGGAAAAAGGGATGACCGATTGGCCGAATAGCGAGTTTCTGCTGCCGCTATTTCCGCTGCCGAACCTCGTCTTTTTTCCGCGCACCCGGCTGCCGCTGCACGTCTTCGAGCCACGATACCGGCAGATGATCTCCGATGCGGTCGCGGCCGATCAGCGCTTCGGAATTGTCCTGCTCCGGCCGGGATGGGAGAACGACTACTTCGGCGCGCCGCCGATCCACACGTTTGGCACCGTCGGCCAGATCGAGCAGGCTGTGCCGCTCGACGATGGCCGATACAACATTCTCGTTCGAGGCGAAGTGCGATTTCGAGTCGTCGGCGAAGTGTCGCGGGAGCCATACCGCACCGCTCGGGTCATCGTTCAGCCGGAGCAGTCGCGCGAAGTCGCGCAGTCGTATGCCCAGAAGGCCTGGCTTGCCGATCTGTCGCGGCGATACCTGGACTACCTGCCGGACCAGATCGCTGTACCAGAGATTGATACAGTGGAGCTCGAGGCGCTGACGAACGCGCTCATCATGTCATTGAACATCGATGTCCAGGAGAAACAGCGACTTCTGGAGATTGATGATCTGATCGCCCGCGCCGACGAAGTCGCTCACGAATTGCAAAACCGCATCGAGAGTCTGCAGTTTCTTGCCCCGTATCGGCGGAAAACTGATCCCAGTCAGAACTGATCGGCACGCGTTCGCCGCAGCAAGAACTCGCCGATTGCCGGTCTCGGTCGCGTTGCCAGCGCCGCATCGAGCAACGCGGGGCGGGACAGCAGAAACGCCACTCGGCGGCTCCAACGAATTCGAGCTGCGAAAAACTCACGATGGCGGTGACGGTACTCGCGTTCGGCATCGTCGCGCTTCGCGGAGAGGGCGCTGATGACGTACGGCTCAGCGAGGACCGCGGACTGCATTGCCATCGCCATTCCGCTGCCGGTAAGCGGATCGATGATGCCGGATGCGTCGCCGATCATGAAAATGCCCTGCTCCACCGCTGACTTGCCGCGAAAAATCACCGGCTCGGAGGAGAGAAAGCCTTCCTGCGACGGCTGGTATTGCGAGTACATGGCGTCGAGCTGCCGCTCTTCGCGACGGATTTCGTCGACGAACGAATCCCAGCGCCCCTTGTGGCCCGTGAGACGGCTCGCGTGTACGAGACCGCAGATGTTCGTCCCTCCATTTTCGATCGGCGATACGCCAAGGTATCCACGGTCAAACGAGTAGAGCTCAATCAACCCACCATCCACCACCCGCCACCCGCTACCCGCGACGTAATGGCGTTTGAAGCCGAAGTAGCGATGCGAGCGATCGCGAACGAATTCGCGGTCGAGCTGCTGGTCGAACCGCCCCCACCGCCCCCACGCACCCACCACCACCCGCGCGGCGATCTCCTCTCGATCGGTTTGAACGCGGTTGCGCGACGCTGCGACGGCAGTGCGCGCATCAAACGACTGCGCGCCGGCCGAGATTGCATGACGAAACAAAACGTCGTCGAGCAGCAGGCGAGAGATGCCGCGCGCAGCCTTCGGAAATTCAAATTCGTATTTCCGCCGGCGGCCGATGACGCGGCATCGAGTGATCGCCGGTGAATCATGAAGATCGATGCCGAACTGCTCGAGGATTGGCAGCGCGTCGTACGAGAGAAACTCGCCGCACAGCTTGTCGCGCGGAAACGTATCGCGATCGATGAGGGCCACCGAACAGCCGCGGCGGGCGAGGAGCGCGGCGAGCGTCGAGCCGCCAGGACCGGCGCCCAGAATCGCGACATCTACTTCCATAAGAGAAGACCGAAGCGAAACGGCCAGGCGCGAATGAGTTCCGTCCGCGAGGCGCCGAGGGCGGCGGCGATGGTGCGCACTTCGTCGATTGTGTAGCCGCGCAGAATCGATGCCGGCGCATCGTTTCGGGTGATCCTTCCGACGAGCCGAAACAGCGCAAGCAGCCGCACGAAAAGGTATGGCACGTAGTGGCGGCGAGTGTCGTTCACGATCACGCCTCGCCGCGCCACTCGCAACGCTTCGGAAAGCATCTGCCTGTTTTGCTCCGCAGTCAGATGATGAAAGAAGTGCGCAGACGTGACGATCTCGAACGAATTGTTGCGGAAGGGGAGCCTCAGCGCGTTCGCGACGACTCGCCGAACCGTTGAGGTGTCCCGCCGATAGAGCAGATGATCGATTTTGAAATCTGCGCCGACGCGAAATCCGGGGAGCGGCTCGAGAAGATCCGCCGTTCCTGTGGCGATGTCGAGCACCGATTGCGGCTCGTGAGGAGCCATTCTTCGCAGCAGGCGGCGGTACACTCCTGCGCCGCCGTAGATGGAGTTGAAACGGCGGAGGTCGCGCAGCGAGCGCTCCATGTCTTCGCGCGGAGCGTCGGCTTCGTCGAGCAGCTCCGGCGCGTCGATACGTTTGGGGACGAGCAACTACACTCTTTTCAACACCAGCGCCGAATTCTTCGAGCCGAACGCAATCGTGTTGCACACCGCCGCATCGATATGTGCGCGGCGGCCGATCTCCGGGATGTAGTCGAGGTCGCACTCCGGATCGGGATTCTGGAGATTGATTGTCGGCGGCAGAAGCCCCTCGCGAATGGCCATCAGCGTCGCGGCCACCCCGGCCGCCCCGCAGGCGCCCTGCGGGTGACCGATCATCGATTTTGTCGACGAGCCGGCCAGCGCATTCGCTGTCTTTCCGAACGCGATCTTCACCGCGCGAGTCTCGATGCGATCGTTCAGATCGGTCGACGTGCCGTGGTAATTGATGTAGCTGACATCGCTGGCGTCGATGCCGGCATCCTTCATCGCCAGCTTCATGGCGCGCGCCGGCTCTTCCCCCGATTCATCCATGCGAACACGATGGTGCGCGTCGCATGTCGACCCGTAGCCCGCGACCTCGGCGTAGATTTTCGCACCGCGGGCACGAGCGGTCTCTTCGCGCTCCATCACGAACATCCACGCACCCTCGGATAGCACGAATCCGTCGCGATCTCTCGAAAATGGCCGCGATGCCGTCTCGGGAGCTTCGTTTCGTGAGTTGGAAACGATGCGCATGACGCAGAAGCCGGTCATCACCGCTTCGGTGATCGTCGCGTCAGCGCCTCCGCAGATCACGTAGTCGACAACGCCGAGCTTCAGATTGCGGTAGGCATAGCCGATTGCGTCGGTGGAAGACGTGCAGCCGGTCGAGATGAGATGGGAGAAGCCGTGGAGGTCGTACGCCATCGAGATTTCGGAAGCGATGGTGCCAATCGTCCCGGACGCGATCGAGTAAATCGACGCCTGCCGCTCAGCGTCGTTGAACCAGAGCTCGTACATTCGCTCGCTGAACTCCACCGCCCCGCCACCCGAGCCCAGCATCACGCCGATGCCTCGTCGTGTTTCGAGATCTACAGAGGACACGTCGAGCTTCGCATCGCGGAGCGCCTCTGCGGTCGCAGCGATGGCCATCGGGACGACGCGCGAGACATGCCGGATGTTCTTCGCGTCGACCCAATCTTCGGGATTGAAATCAACTTCCCCCGCCACACGGCACGGCAGCGATGACGCA
>QHVY01000151.1:3854-15965 GCA_003223695.1 Acidobacteriota bacterium | reverse complement strand
CCCGCGTAGTCGTCGTAGTTCAACGCCGGTGCGGAGATGCCGTATCCGACGAAGGCCACATCACCGGAGAATGCGCCGGCGCTCGACATTCCGAGCGGAGTCCAGTCGTCGTCTGCCACTGTCGACAAGCGGTTGCCGGCGGCGAGCGCGACGCCCGTCTTCACCTGAAAAGGCTGTCGATAGGACTTGCCGAATGCCGGCTGGAGCTTTGTCGCTCCCAGTTGCGATTCGATCCAATCGGCGGCCAGGTCGATGCCGTGCGTGCCCAGCCCGCGTCCTTCCATGCGGTCCGACGCCAGCAGACGCACGTCGCGCTCGAACTGCGTGGCTACGCCCGGCCCGCCGACGGCGGCCAGAGCACAGAGAAGTAGAAAAGTAATCATGGCGCCGGAAGATTACCGGCTTCGCGCGATTCGCGCTACGTCCGGACGAGCGCGATGCGTTACCATTCGCGCGCTTTGTTCGGGAGAAGTTGACATGCCCGGTCCGATCACCCAGTTCGTGCAGCATCACTTCCGCCACTTCAACGCCGCGGCCCTGCGCGCCGCGTCCGACGACTACATCCGGCATCTCGATCGCGGAGGCCAGATGCTGATGACTGTTGCCGGAGCGATGTCCACAGCGGAGATCGGCCTCTCCCTGGCCGAAATGATCCGCCGCGGAAAAGTGCACGCCATCAGCTGCACGGGCGCCAACCTGGAGGAAGACATCTTCAACCTGGTGGCCCACGATTGCTACGAGCGCGTGCCGCATTATCGGCAGCTCACTCCGGCCGACGAGCACACGTTGCTTCAGCGCCACATGAATCGAGTCACCGACACGTGCATCCCGGAGGGCGAAGCCATGCGGCGCATCGAATCCGCCGTGCTCCATCACTGGGTGGAGAAAGACCGGAAAAGCCAACGTCTGTTTCCGCACGAGTTCATGTACGAGATCCTGCGCGACGGATCGATCAAGCAGTTTTATCAGATCGATCCGAAGGACTCGTGGATGGTCGCCGCCGCCGAGAAAAACCTTCCGATGTTCGTCCCCGGCTGGGAGGACTCCACCCTCGGCAACATGTACGCCGGACATTGCATCTCCGGCGACGTGAAGAACGTCCATACCGTCCGCACCGGAATCGAGTACATGATCGACCTGGCCGATTGGTACACAAAAACGACGACAAAGAATTCGATCGGATTTTTCCAGATCGGCGGCGGCATCGCCGGCGACTTTCCGATCTGCGTCGTGCCGATGTTGCATCAGGACCTGCGGCGCACCAACGTGCCGCTGTGGGGCTATTTCTGCCAGATCAGCGACTCGACGACGAGCTACGGTTCGTACTCCGGCGCCGTACCGAATGAGAAGATCGACGCGTCGATCGTGGCGCCGCTGGTGTTCGCATACATCCTCGGCTGGTGAAGCAGTTTTCGCGATACGATCCGCCGGTGAATGACCTCGACGCAGCCGGATACGCACTCTCTGAACTCGCTCTTCCTCACGATCAATGTGAGCAGCTCGCGTTGCAACTTCCTGCCGTGAGTGGCGGGCGGGCGGGGGTGCGCAACCTCATTTCACATCCGACCGTCGTCCGACTGCTGCACCACAAGAAGATCGGCGACTATCTCTGGTCGGTGATCGGCCGCGATCTCATCGCCGTGAAAGCGACGCTTTTCGACAAAACGCCTGAAGCGAACTGGCGCGTGCAGTGGCATCAGGACCGGATGATCGCCGTCAAGGAGCGCATCCACGTGCCGGGATACGGGCCGTGGAGCACGAAATCGGGATCGCTGCACGTGGAACCGCCGGCGGAAGTCCTGGCGCAAATGCTGGCGATTCGCATTCACCTCGACGTATGCGGCTCGGAGAACGGGCCGCTGCGCGTGATCCCAGGAACTCATCGCCGAGGCAAGCTCGAGGACCCGCAAGTGGCGGCGCTCGCTAGTGAAAAATCGATCGTCGAGGTGCCTGTGCCTGAAGGAGCCATCCTCCTGATGCGTCCGCTGCTGGTACATTCGTCTTCGCCGGCGCGTGCGTCAGCGCACCGCAGGGTGCTGCATGTCGAATTCGCGCCGCGCGAATCGATTTCACCGCTGCAGTGGCAAAACGCGGTGCCCCTCCGGCGCGCCGCCTAGCGGCAATGTACAATGGCTGCGACACACCGGAGGCCTTCTTGGGCAGCGCACGACCGTCGGTCACGAAAAAACAACGCGAACAGAAAAAACGCGAACGCCAGATTGCCAAGGCGGAGCGACGCGCGCAGCGCAAGCTCGCAGCCCGAGAGACGACCGCAGCCGATCAGGAATCGTAGATCTACTGCGTAATCGGAACGCTCATCTTCCTGGCGTCGTTTGTTCCTTTTTTCTTCACTGTGATATCGAGCGACGCGACATTCGCGTCTTTCGGATCGAGCTGCAGCACAACCGCCGCGGCGCCGGCGCCGTCAGCACGACCGAGAAACGTCGTCTTGGGATTGGTTTCCCATGTCAGATCTTCCGTCTTCGCGCCAGAGACGTATAGCGCGACCTTCTGAGGCTCGCCGTTTTTGCGCGCCACAGTCGTCGGGAAAAACTGCTGACCATTTAGAACGAATGGATACGCAGCGCTGCTCGCGTGCGAGTCGCCCTTCACCAGCACCCACTTCGCCTGCTCTTCCATCGGCACCGCGCTGAAAGCAACTGCCTCAGGCCTGGAAACCACGATGTCCGTTCGCGCGAAGCCGCGCCGGTCGCTATCGACCGATCGCACTAGCGATTTGATTGCGTACGTGCCGGGGGGCAGCGACATCGTGCCGTAATACTTCAAGCCGCTGGCGCGCAGCTTCTCGCCAACTTTGCGCAGATCGAGATTGAGAACCTGATACAGCCGGTCGCGAACGATTCCGTCGGAGTCGAAGGCATAGACATAGATTTCGACTTTTGCCGCGTTGCCCTTCGCGTCTTTGACGAGATCGTTCCCGTTGAGCTCGAGGATCACCGGCACCTGCAGATTTTTGTCGGACGTCGGAAATGCGGCACTCAGCGCAGTGAGATGGACATCGCTCTGCGGAATGTCGTTGACGATGATCTCCGCGTTGCTCAGCGTGCGCTCCATCGCCGTTTCGCCGCCGCCCTCGTAATACCCGGCGCGGCTGAAGACTTTCGCGCTGCCGGGGACATTCACGAGCTTTACCCTCAGATTGTGAAAGGTTCCGGGCTTCTGCGTCGGCGCCTGGAATCCGAGGACGTAGACGACTTCCTGCTGGTGGAGCATGCGCTGAAAGTTCGTCTTCACATCGTTCACGTTTTCGAAGACCTCACCGCCCGTCGGCCGCGACAGGAGGAACAGACCGGCATTCGAGTTGATCGTCGCGCCCGACTGAATATTGTTCTGCACGCGCAAGCCTTGAATATCGATCGAATTCAGCACGACGTCCGATTGCTTGAAGTACTGCGCCATATGATCGAGGGTGCTTTGGCTGGTTGCATTGCCGAATCGCGCGTCCATGTCGACGTTGTATGACTCCCCATGCAGGACCTGATCGTTCTCCTTTGCAGTCTCCTGTGCGGCGCGCGCGTCACGTCCCTGGAGGTATTTCGGATCAAAGCCTTCGCTCAGAAGAACGATCTGCTTGCGGCCGGGCACGGCGCGAAGCATTTTCGCCAGTGCTCCGAGCGAATCGACTTCGCGATCGATGCGCTGGCGCACCGCGGCTTCATTCATGTGCTGCATGCGTCCGGCCGTCTCGATCTGCTCCTCGGCTGCAATTGCCGCATTCCCATTGCCCGATCCCGTGCTTTCCTGGACCGGCTTGAACGCTTCGGTCTGATTGGCGATCTGAAGCGGATCGGATCCCTTAAACGATCTCGGATCGCCGATCGCCGAGGCGATCAGCGCGCGGTCGGTGGTGAATGCCGTGAGAAGGCGGAATCCGCGATCGGGCTCGATCGTGCCGACAGCGACCAGATCGCGCGGCAGCACGGTGTCGGTGACGAACTTCCGGGCCGCCTCCTGCGCCCGCGTCAGCGCGTTTGGCGATGCGTAGCCGAGATCGAACAGCAGCATGAACTGGCGCCGTGCGTTCGGATTTAGAGGAGAAATCGCCGTGATTGTGTCCGAGGATGCGAAGTCGATCTTGTCGAAGGCGGTGATCTCGCGCCGCGTGCCGTTGTCGGTCAGCTCGAAATTCGCGGCGGTTAGGCCGCGGACCGGATTGCCGCTGGAATCGACGACTGTGACCGGCACCTCCACGAGGTTGACGTTCACTGTCTCTTTCATCTGCGCGAGCAGAGTGACGCCGCCGGCAAGAGCAGCGATGACTGCAAGGAGTCGTTTCATCGGATTTCCCCTTTCGAATGCAGCACGGTCAGCGGAACGCTGGCCTTACGCTCGTCACTCGAGCCTTTTTTGTGAATGGTGACATCGAATCGCTCCGGACCGTCGTCGTCGTCGTCCGGCGCGTATTGAAACGTGAGCTTTGTTACGTCGGAGCTGTGCATCTCCTGCAGCATTTTCGGATTGACCTGACGCGACTCGCCTTTCGCACCGCGCACGCTCGTCTCCCACGCCAGCTCCTCAGGGGTCGCGTTGTAAACAAAGAGCGCGAATTGGCGCGGCTCGCCGCTGCGCACGCGAACGGCGGCACTGGGAATGAACGGCTCGCCGTTGATCTGGAACGGATATCCGGCGCTGGTCGTATCGTGCGAACCGCCTTTGACCATCAGCCACTTCCCCGGCTCTTCGAAAAAGAACGGCGGGAGAACCGCGACGTCGCTGGCCGAAGGCACGACGATTTCTGTGCGCGCGAAACCCTTCCGCTCCGTCTCGCGCACCCGCACGAGAGTCTTGATCGCGTATTTCCCCTCGGGAAGGCTCAGCGTGCCGTAGTACTTGATTCCGCTTTGCCGCAGCTTGTCGCCGATCTTCGCCAGATCGAGCCCGACGATCTGAAACATGCGGTCGCGAACGATGCCGTCATCATCAAATGCATATAGATAAATCTCTACATTAATTGTAGATGATTTCGCGTCGCGCACGAGATCGCCGCCGTTGATCTCCAGAATTACCGGAACCTGCGGATTTGCCTTCGTGGGAAACGGCGCGGCGAGCGCGGCGACACCGATGTCGTCCTGCGGAACATCGTTGAGAATTACTTGCGCTGCGGTCAGAGTGCGCTCGACCGACGTCTCCATTCCGCGTTCGTAGTAGCCGGTGCGGTGAAAGACGCGCGCGCCGGAAATGTCCTTCACGCGCACCTTCAATTCGTGGAACTTGCCGGGAGCCGTAATCTGCGGCTGAAATCCGAGGACGTAGACGACCTCCTGATGCCGAAGCATGCGATCGAGATCGGCGGACAAATCATTCGAGTTGCGGAAGACCTCGCCGCTCGTGGGACGGGAGAGAAGAAAGAGGCCGGCATTTGAATTGATGATGGCGCCCTTCTCGACGTTGTTATCGACGCGCACGCCCTGGATATCAACTGCGTGCAACACCACATCGGAGGCGCGGCAAATCTTCGCCATCTCATCGATCAGCGTGAGACTAGTGGCGTTGCCGTAGCGCAGATCCGTGTCGATCTTCCACACTTCACCGTTCTGGGCCTGATTCACCTCATCCATCGCCTCGGTCGTCGCCCGCACATCTCGTCCCTGAATCAGCCTCGGATCGAAACCCTCGGAAAAAAAGACGACTTGCTTGCGGCCGGGAAGAACGCGGAGAGTGCGCGCCAGCGCGCCTAGGAGCTTGACTTCGCGATCGATGCGTCCTCGATTGAAGGCCTCGTTCAAGCGCGTTTGCTCGCGCACGATCTCGGAGTTCACATCCTCCTGGTTCACCTCTTTGTCACTGCGGCTCGCCTGCTGCTGTGTCGACTGTTGCGAAAGCTCGAACCCGAGTCTGCCGGCGATCTGGAGCGGATCGCTCGAGCGAAAATTCACCGGATTGCCAATGGCCGCGGCGAGCAGATTGCGATCGGTCGTGAATGCAGTCAGCATCCGAAAACCGCGGTCGACGTCGATCGTTCCAACTGCCGCCAGATCGTGCCGCTTCAGCCCGCGGGCGATGAAGTTTTGCGCCGCCTCCTGTGCCTTCGCGCGTCCCAGCGGCGATGAGAACGACAGATCGAACAACAGCAGAAAATTTCGACGGACGAACGGATTGAGCAGCGAGGTTTTCTTCAGCGACTCCGGAGAGGTGAAGTCGATTGTGTCGAAGCTGACGATCGGCTGCACCCTTCCCTGATCGATCAGCTCGAATCTGTCTTTGCTGAGGCCGCGAACCGGATCACCGTTGCGATCGAGCACCGTCACCGGCACTTCAACGTAATTAACGTGAATCGTCTCTTTAACCTGCGCCACCGCAGCAGCCGAACAAAAACAGAGCACGAATGCGGCGGCGGATCGTCTCATGGATGTTGGACCGTAAGGGCGACGCTGGAGCGGCGAGCCTCCGTCGAGCCTTTCTTGTGAATCGTCACATCGAGCCGGGCAGCGCTCTGATCGCGATCGTCCGGCGCGTACTGGAACATCAGTTTCGTGACATCCTCGCCCTGCAACTCCTTCAGCATTCGAGGATTCGCTTCGTGCGAGGAACCGTTCGCATCGCTGACGCTCGTTTCCCACGCCACTTCATCCGCCGTCGCGTTGTAAACGAACACTGCAAACTCCCGCGACTCTCCGCTGCGCACGCGAACGGCGGCGCTCGGTATGAACGGCTCGCCGTTGATCTGGAACGGATAGACAGCGTTCGTCGTGTCGTGCGAGCCGCCTTTGACCATGATCCATTTGCCCGGATCTTCGAAAAAGAACGGCGGCAGAACGGCAACTTCCGTTGACGGCGGCACCACGATCTCCATCCGCGCGAAGCCTTTTCGGTCGGTCTCCGGAACGCGCACGAGCGACTTCAGTGCGTAGCGCCCTTCCGGCAAACTGAGGGTCGCGTAGTACTTGAGTCCGCTCTCCCGTAATTTGTCTGTGATCTTCGGCAAGTCGAGGTTCACGCGTTGAAACATGCGATCGCGGACGATTCCTTCCTCATCGAACGCGTAGACGAAGATATCCATGGCGAGCGCGCCTGACTTCGCGTTCAGCATCAAATCGTTGCCGTTGATCTCGAGGATGACCGGAACCTGCGCGTTGCCTTTTGTCGGAAAGGGCGCTGCGAGCGCAGCCATCCCGATGTCCGACTGCGGGATGTCATTGAGGATGATCTCGGCCGTCGTGAGCGCACGCTCGATCGAATTCTCCGCGCCGCGTTCGTAGTAACCGGCTCGGTGGACGAGGCGCGCGCCAGGCGCCTGCTTCACGCGCACTTTCAATTCATGAAACTTTCCGGGCGTCGTGATCGTCGGCTGAAATCCGAGGATGTAGACGACCTCCTGTTCGCGCATCATGCGGTCGAGATCGGCCGTCAGGTCGTTCGAATTGCGGAACACGCCGCCGCCGGTCGGATTGGCGATCAGAAACAACGCCTCATTCGAATTCAACTGCGCGCCCTTTTGCAGATCGTTCTCGACGCGCACGCCTCGGATGTCGACGGCGTGAAGAACGATGTCCGATCCGCGAAACGCGCGTCCCATTTCGCTGAGAAGCGACAGACTGGTCGAGTTGCCATAACGGGTGTCGGAATCGACCTTCCAGTACTGGCCACTGGTGATCTGATCCATCTCTTCGCGCTGATCGTCGGCCGCCGCGTGCGCATCGCGCCCTTGAATCAGCTTCGGATCGAAACCCTCGGAGAATAGGACCACCTCTTTCCGGCCGTTCACATTTCTGACCGTGCGAGCCAGCACCTCGAGAAGCTTGATTTCGCGTTCGGCGCGCGAGCGCTTGAATTGCTCGTTGAGCCGCTGTTCGCCACGGGCCACATCCTTCTGAAACTCTGCGACCGCATCCGCCTCCGGCAGATTTGTCGTCGCCTGATCGGTCTGTGTTTCAAACACTTGCTGGCCAGCGATCTGGAGCGGATCGGAAGAGCGAAAATTCGTCGGATTGGCGATCGCAGCCGTCAGCAGATTGCGATCGGTCGTGAATGCCGTGAGCAGTCGTAAACCGTGTTCAACATCGATCGTGCCGATCGCGGCGAGATCCTGGCGGTGCAGTCCTCGCGCGAGAAAGTTTCGCGCGGCTTCCTGCGCCTTCACACGGCCGACTGGCGATGAGAATGTGAGATCGAACAGCAGCAGAAAATTGCGGCGAACGGCGGGATTCAGAGCCGAAGTTTTTTTCAGCGACTCCGGCGAGGCGAAATCGATCGTCTCGAATGAGGTGATCGTCCGCGTCTTGCCCTGATCAATCAGCTCGAATCGATCCTTCGTCAGACCGCGAACCGGGTCCCCGTTGCGATCGAGCACCGTTACCGGCACTTCGACGAAGTTGACGTTGACCGTTTCGCGAACCTGCGCAAGGGCTGCCGAGGCGAAAAGGAGGGCAATGCTCGCGAGGCCAACGAGCGGACGCATGAGGGGACATTCTCCCTGATTCCGCAAGAATGCACGAGGAATGGACCCTATTCCTGTTACTTCTCGATAAAATGTTGTCTTCCGCGAGCTCAACCGTGTACTTCAAGCAGTTCTACCTCGGCTGCCTTGCCCACGCGTCGTACCTGATCGGCGACAGCGGGGAGGCAGCGGTCATCGACCCGCAACGCGACGTCGACCAGTACCTCGACGAAGCCGGGCGCGAGAACCTCCGCATCAAATACGTCATCGAGACGCATCTGCACGCGGATTTCGTCAGCGGGCATCGCGAGCTGGCAGCGCGCACCGGCGCGCAGATCGTGATCGGTGCAGAAGCGAATGCCGCGTTCCCGCACTTTGGTGCGCGCGAGGGCGACGCGCTGCGACTCGGAACGATCGAGCTTCGCGCCCTCGAAACGCCCGGCCACACGCCCGAGAGCATCTGCTGGCTCCTTCTCGAGAATGGCAAGCCAGCAAAGGTCATCACCGGCGATACGTTGTTCATCGGAGACGTCGGCCGGCCCGATCTCACGAAACTGCTGATGCTTCCCGACGACGTCGGCGTGTGGCCGGCGCATGGCGCGGGATCGGCGTGCGGTCGAAACATCTCCAAAGAAACTTCATCGACCATCGGCATGCAGCGTCGAATGAATCACGCGCTGCAGCCGATGAGCCGAGATGACTTCGTGAAGATGATGACGACGGACCTCGCTCCGCCGCCGCCATACTTTGCTCGCGACGCGGAGATCAACCGCCGCGGCGCACGATCGCTGGTCGAGTTGACGTCGGCGCCTCTGCTTGCCGAGAAGGTCCGCGAAGAGATCAATCGAGGAGCGCTCCTGCTCGATGTGCGTGATCCGGCGATGTTCGGGGCCGGCCACATCGCCGGAGCAATCAACATCGGGCTGGGAGGCGAGTTCGCTTCGTGGTGCGGAACGCTGCTGCCGGCGGAGGCGCCGCTCGTTGTCTGCGCCGACTCCGTCCCGCGGGCAAGCGAAGCGGTGATGCGCCTCGCACGCGTCGGCATCGAGAGCGCCCTCGGATTCGTCACCAGCGCGGAAGAATTCGATCGCGCGTCGATCCCGCAAATCACGGTGTCGGATCTTCGCGAGCGCCGGTTCCGCGTTCTAGATGTGCGACGGAAAAGCGAATACGAGATGGGCCACGTGCCGAGCGCACAGCACATCCCGCTCGATGAGCTTCCGCGGCGCATCAGCGAGGTCGCGCAAAACGGACCACTAGCCGTGATCTGCGCGAGCGGCTATCGATCGTCAATCGCCTCGAGCCTGCTGCAACGCGAACGTTTTCCGGACGTCTTGAACGTGATGGGTGGGACGGCCGGGTGGGTGCGCGCGGGATACGCGGTGGAAAGTTAGTGCGACTCACGTAGCGCCGACCCTCAGTCGGCGGGCGCCGGCTAAGAGCCGGCGCTACGTTCGTTCCTCATCGAGTCGCTTGGCGTGCACTTTCAGCAGATCGCTTCGCGTGATGATGCCGATGAGCCGGCGCGGATCGTCGCGATCCACCACAGGTAATCGACCGACGTCCTCGCGCACCATGTGATCGGCGGCGTCGCGCAGCGACATATCCGGAAAGATGACCGACGGCGGGCGGCGAATCAAAGCGCGCAGCGGCGTGTCGGGATCGCGATCCATGAAATCGCGCCGCGTCACGACGCCAATGAGCCGGCCGTGCACATCGACGACAGGAAACCCTTGATGCGTCGCGGTGATGTCGTGGACCTCGTCAACGGTTTGGTCCTCGCGCAGCGCGATCACATTTCTCGAGCACGCATCGCCGACGTGAATCCGCTCGAGATAATCCGCGGCATACTCCGCGGGAACGCGCACGCCACGACGCGCAAGTTTCTCGGTCATGATGGTGTTGCGCATGAGCATCGCGGAAACGAGATAGCCCGCTGTGCAACCGCCAAGGAGCGGCAGGAGTCCGAGCGGCTGAAGAGTGGTCTCAAACGCGAACACGACTGATGCGAGCAGCGCGCGTGACGCACCGGCAAACATCGCCGCCATGCCCACGAGAGCGCAAATGCGCGGGTCGATTCCGAAACGTGGAAAACTGAGCGCAAACAGCTCGCCGAGTGCAACGCCGCACCCGCCGCCAATCGTGAACAGTGGCGCCAGCGTTCCGCCGGAAGTGCCGCTGCCGAGTGAGATCGACCACGAGAGAAATTTGAAGATGCACAACCAGATCACGGCTTCGCCGGCGATCTTTCCAGCGACCATGCCTTCGATGTTGTCGTAGCCGACCCCGAGCGTGTGCGGGGAGATGATGCCGATCGCGCCAACGAAAACTCCTCCGATCGCCGGCCACCACATCCAATGAACCGGTAAATGCTCGAAGAGATCCTCGATCCAGTAGACAGCGCGCGTGACGTAGACCGATACCCAGCCGATCAACGCCCCCACCAATGCGTACATCGCGAGCGCTTCGCCGCTCGGTCGTGCAAGCATCGGCATGCCGAAAATCGGCTCTGTTCCAACGAGCAGCATGCGCACGGCAGACGCCGCGACGCTCGCCAGCGCGACAGGGACGAGCGATCGCGGTCTGAACTCGAACAGCAGAAGCTCGACCGCGAGTAACACTGCGGACACCGGACTGCCGAACGTTGCCGCCATTCCGGCAGCGGCGCCGGCTGCGAGCAGTATTTTTCGCTCTGTCGCGGTGGTTCTGAAAATTTGTCCGAGGACCGACCCCAGCGCGCCACCGGTCGCGATGATCGGACCCTCGGCGCCAAACGGACCTCCGGTGCCGATGGAAATCGCCGCGGACAGCGGCTTGAGGAATGTCACTCGCGCCGGAATGCGGCTCTCGTTCAGCAGGACCTGCTCCATTGCCTCCGGAATGCCATGGCCGCGAATGGCTTTCGATCCGTACCGCGCCATCAGACCGACGATCACGCCGCCGATCGGCGGGATAAACAAAACGAGCCAGCCGAGGTGATTGTTGGCGGGCGAGACGAATGCGGTGGAGAAGCGGCCGTAGAACGAAATGTTGGTCACGAGGCCGATGATAGCGACGAGCGCCTGGGCAACGAATCCGGTGACGATCGCGAGCGCAATCGCCCACGCGCAGATGAGCACGACCCGCGCATCGATCAGCGATCGTTCGAGAGGAACGCGAGCAGCTTCGAGGACCGGTGCGGCTGATGGAGCGACAGGCAGCCCTTCCGCGGTGGCTGCCCTTTCGAGATCCGATTCGCTATTGTTCACTTCTTCGCGGTGTGCCTCCCGCCCCTCACCTCTTCGAACATCATCGGCGGCGATTCGCGCCCCTCACCCATCTCTTCGATGATTCGCGTGAAGGTGTCCGCGAACCGGCGGCGTTCGGCGGCACTCATGCGCTCGAGCGCCTCAATGATCTTCTCCTGCGTCACGGGCGGTGATTTTTCGGCAGTCGCGCGGCCGCTCTTGGTCAGATTCAGAACGAGCCGGCGCCCGTCGCGTTTGTCGCGATCGCGAGTGACGTAGCCGCCCTCGACCAGTCGCGTAACGACGACGGACACCGAGCTCTGATCGGTGTGCGTTCGCTCGGCGAGCTCCGAGAGCGACAACGACGGCGTTTTCCCGAGCTCGTGGAGGACAAAAAGCTGCGCGCCCGAGAGCCCAAGCTCACTCTGTGCCGCACGATCAGTCAGCCGCAACAAACGGACAAGACGGCGGATGGCGTCGAGAACT
>QHVY01000151.1:0-3838 GCA_003223695.1 Acidobacteriota bacterium | reverse complement strand
GCTTGCCCAAATGCTCAAAAAGTACGACCGCGCGTATTTCGATCGCTGGTATCGCGGCCGGACGCACATCGGGCCAGAGCCGGAGGTGCGCCGCAAAGTGAGCATGGCCGTCAGCGTGACTGAATATTTTCTGCGCCGGCCGATCCGAAATGTCATCGACATCGGCTGCGGCGAAGCGCCGTGGTTCGCGCATCTCGTGGCTCTGCGGCCTAAGATTCGATACGCCGGCATCGATCCGAGCGACTATGTCGTGCAACAGTTTGGCGCGTCGCGCAATGTGCTTCGCGGGTCGTTCGGCGAGCTCGCAACGCTCAACATTCGCGAGCGATTCGACCTCGTCGTCTGTGCCGATGTCCTCCATTACCTGTCCGATGATGAGATCCGCCGCGGATTTCCGATTCTTGTCCGGCTCATTCGCGGCGCGGCGTTTCTGGAGATACTGACCCGCGAAGACGCCGTCGTCGGCGACACGGCCGGCATGATCCCCCGCCCGGCATCGTGGTATCGCCAACTGTTCGCCGGCGCGGGGCTGGCGCAAGCCGCACCGTTTTTGTGGCTCGAGCCGAGGCTCGCTAGCGATTCAGCGGCGCTCGAGCGTGTGGTGGCCGGCTCTAAGCCGGTGGTGCGGGCTGAGAGCCCGCCACCACACTGCGTTCTAACGATCATCGCGCACATCAACCTCGGGCAACTGCTGCTCGGGGTTGAAATCGGGCGGTCGCGGTCCCGCGGCGACAATCGGACGCCGCAGCCGGCTGTGTCGATAACCATATGTTACGTAGACAACGAGACCAGCAAGAAGCCAGTAGATGAAACGCCACCACGATTTCGGCGGAAGGTAGACGGCGAGAATCAGAGACGAGATCACACCCAGAATCGGCAGGAGAAATGCGCCACCGGGAACTCGGAACGGCCGCTCACGATCCGGATCCTTCACGCGCAGGATCATGATGCCGATGCACACCAGGATGAACGCGAACAGCGTCCCGATGTTCGTCAGATCGACCATCGAATCGAGTGACGTGAACATCGCCGTCACTCCGACAAAGACGCCGGTGATGATCGTGCCGACGTGCGGCGTTCGGAATCGTGGATGTACCTTCGAAAAGAACGGCGGCAGCAGTCCGTCGCGCGACATGGCGAAGAAAATGCGAGGCTGTCCGAGCTGGAAGACGAGAAGCACGGCTGTATGCGCGATGACCGAGCCGAAGGCCACCACGCCGACCATCCAGCCCGGCATCATGACGTACTTCATGGCCATCGTCAGCGGCTCGGCCTGCTCGCTGCTGAGCGTCTTCACCAGGTCGCGATATGGAACCATTCCAGTGAAAACGGCGGCGATGAGCGCGTAGATGATCGTGCAGACGATCAGCGAGCCGATGATACCGATGGGCATGTCGCGCTTCGGATTGCGCGCTTCTTCCGCCGTGGTCGAGACGGCATCGAAGCCGATGTACGCGAAGAAAACGATCGCCGCGCCGGTAATCACGCCGTGCACTCCATTCGGCGCGAACGGATGCCAGTTCGGCGGCTTGACGTAGCTGAAGCAAACCAGGACGAAGAAACCGAGAACAACGAGCTTGATCGCCACCATGCCGAAGTTGAAATTGGCCGATTCGCGAATGCCCCAGACGAGCACTACCGTGATCGCGGCGACGATCGCCACCGCGAGAATGTTGAAGACGATCGGAATGCCGAAAATATGCGGGGCATGGGCGACGAGCTCCGGCATCTTCTGCGATGCCGTGTCGTAGTCGATCGTCAGCCAGTCCGGCAGCTTGATGCCGAACCCCTCGAGAAACGTGTTCATGTAGTTCGCCCAGGAGATCGCAACAGCGACGTTGCCGATCGCATATTCGAGCGTCAGGTCCCAACCGATGATCCACGCGACGATCTCGCCGAGCGTGGCGTACGAATAGGTGTACGCCGAGCCCGCGACGGGAACCATCGATGCAAATTCGGCATAGCACAGCGCGCTGAAGCCGCAGACAACGGCGGTGAGCACGAACGACATCATCAGCGCCGGTCCGGCGCCGGGGCGCGATGGATCGCCCGCCGCCGCGGTACCGATCGTATGCCCTTCTTCGTGCGTCTCGGCGACCAGCTCGTCGAGAGACTTCGTCCGGAAGAGTTGGCGCACTACGGACATTGGGGAATAGTATTTCACGCTATGACTGCAATCGACATCAGCACGAAATATCCGCCGGTGCGCAACTACATCGGAGGCGAATTCGTCGACGGCAACGGCATCAACTACCTTGACGTCACGAATCCGGCCGATGGCAGCGTGATCTCACGGGTGCCGCTTTCGCCGGCGAGCGAAGTCGACCGCGCCGCGCAGGCGGCAAAGAAAGCGTTCCCCGGCTGGTCTTCATTGCCGATCAAAGAACGCGTGCAAGTGTTCTTCCGCTACAAAACGCTGCTCGAGAAACACATCGATGAGCTCTCCGCGCTGATCACTGAGGAAAACGGAAAAGTCGACAGCGAAGCGCGTGCGGAAATCCTCAAATCGGCGGAGCTGACCGAATTCGCCTGCTCGTTGCCGCAGATCACTGCCGGGGAAGTCCTCGAGGTCAGCCGCGGAGTGGAATGCCGCGTTGAGCGTTTTCCCGTCGGCATCGTCGCGTCGATCACGCCATTCAATTTCCCCAACATGGTCCCCAACTGGACCATCCCGAACGCCATCGCCCTCGGCAACTGCATGATCCTGAAGCCGAGCGAGCAGGTGCCGCTGTCGGCAGGACGAATCGCCGAACTGCTGCGCGAGGCAGGCTTGCCCGAGGGCGTGTTGAATATCGTGCATGGCGGGCAGGAGACGGTCGAGGCGATTTGCGATCACCTCGACATCGAAGGCATCACCTTCGTCGGCTCGACGCGCGTGGCGAAGATCGTCTATCGGCGAGGAACGGCGAATTTGAAGCGCGTGCTCGCGTTAGGCGGGGCAAAGAATCATCTGATCGTGATGCCGGACGCTGAGCCGGAGATGACATCGTCGAATGTGGTCGCGTCGATGTCCGGCTGCGCCGGTCAGCGCTGCATGGCTGCGTCGGTGATGGTGTCGGTCGGGAACACCGATCACATCATCAATCGCATGGTGTCGATCATGCGCGGCGTGAAGACCGGCCCGGTAATTTCGAAAGAGGCGAAACAACGCATCGAGAGTTCCATCACCGAGGCGGAAAAAGCGGGAGCGAAAGTGCTTGTCGATGGACGAGGAAGAGAAGGTCCCGGTTTCTGGGTCGGTCCGACGCTCATTGATTACGTCACGCCGGACATGCGCATCGCCCAGGAGGAAGTCTTCGGGCCGGTGATGGTCATCATTCGGACGAAGGATGTTGATGATGCGCTGCGAGTGCAGAAGCGCTCGCGATACGGAAACGCAGCGTCGGTGTTCACCGAGAGCGGCGGCGTCGCGCGATACGTGATGGAGAATGCGAGCGCGGGCATGGTCGGCGTGAACGTTGGCGTGCCCGTTCCGCGCGAGCCCTTCAGCTTCGGTGGCTGGAACGAATCGAAATTCGGGGTCGGCGACATCACCGGCCGCGGCTCGATCGAGTTCTGGACGAAGTCGAAGAAGATGACCACGAAGTGGAACAAGGAAGCCGGCGTCAACTGGATGAGTTAGGCCGTGGTGTAGCGGCGGCCTTCAGGCCGCCGAGGGCGGGCTAAAGCCCGCCCCTACACCGCTTGCCTACTTCATTGTTTTCACCGGGTACTCCGGCCGCTTCGGAACCGGCTGCGGATTCGCCTCGAGCTGCTTCATCACTTCGGCAATCGCACGATCGAGCTGCGGATCGCGGCCGGCGATGACATCGGCCGGCGTCTGCTCCACGTCGATGTC
>QHVY01000150.1:1137-23127 GCA_003223695.1 Acidobacteriota bacterium | reverse complement strand
CCAGATAGCCATCGTGCACGACCTCGCACGATTTTCCCTGCACCGGCTCGAGAATGAATGCCGCCGCTTTTTTCGACGCGAGCTCGCGCTCGAGCGCGGAGAGATCGTTGAACGGCACCTTGCGCGTGCCGGGCATCAGATTGCCGAATCGCTCGCGGAAAAAGTCGGCACCGTTGATCGACAACGAGCCCGTTGTTAGGCCGTGAAAGGCGTGATCGCAATAGATGACGTCCTGACGTCCGGTGTAGCAGCGCGCAAACTTGATGGCCGCTTCGACTGTCTCCGTGCCGCTGTTGCAGAAAAAAACTTGTGTCAGGTCGCCGCCGATGTGCCTCGTCAGTTTTTCGGCGACGAGGCCGGAGAGCGTGCTGCAATTCATCCGCACGAGATTCGGCAGATCGCGATCGAGGACCTGCTTGAGAATCGATTTGACCTTCGGGTGATTACGGCCAACGGCGAACACGCCCCAACCGGTGAGAAAGTCGAGGTACTTGTTGCCCTCGTCGTCCCAGAGGTACGCGCCCTCGCCGCGCACGTAATGCTTGTCGAAGCCGATCGTCTTGAGCATCTTCACGAATGCCGGATTGACGTGCGTCTCATGGAGGTCGTAGGCGCGATCATCGTGCTGCGCCAGCCAAGCGATAAAATCGCGGTTCATTGCCGTAGCATGATAGCGACTCGCGCGGATCTCGACACCTTTTCGCAGTGGCACGCCGCCTTCTTAGGCGAGCGGAAGGATTGGCGCTATTACGAAATTGTCAACGATACCCTCCATGATTTCGACTATCGCTATCTCGCTCTGAACGGCGCGATTCAACCTTTTTTCATCCTCGATCAGGACCTCACTGCCGGCGCCGGTGGCCCCGATTCCTGAAGATGCGTACGCTGATGATCGGCTGCGCCGCGGGCGAAGGACACCTCGCCGATGAATCGATTGTCGAGGAGCTCGCTTCTGCTCTTCCGCACATCGCAAAAAAGCTTCGCGCGCCGCTGATCGTGATGAAGGAGTTTCCGGCGCGTTATCGGCCGGCACTCGAGACGCTGCGGCGACGCGGATTCACGCGAGTGCCGAGCATGCCCATGACCCGTCTGAATATTATGTATGATAATTTTGACGATTTTCTGGCGCAGAAACTGAGCAAGCCGACGCGCAAAAGCCTGCGCCGGAAGTTGCGTGCTGCAGATCGCGCCGATCCGCCAATCGAGCTGCAGGTCGTCACCGACGTCAGTCCGTTCATCGACGAGATCTATCCGCTTTACCTCGCGGTCTACGAACGCTCGCCGCTCCATTTCGAAAAGCTGACGAAGGAGTTCCTCTGCACGCTCGGCATGCGCATGCCGGACAAAGTACGATTCTTCATCTGGCGTCAGGCCGGCCGTGCGATCGCCTTCAGCCTCTGCATGATCCACAACGACACGATCTACGACGAATACCTCGGCCTCGACTACGCGGTGGCATTCGATCTCAACCTCTATTTCTACACGCTGCGCGACATCATCAACTGGGCGATCACGCACGGGATTCAGTGGCACGTAAGCAGTGCGCTCAATTACGAACCGAAGCTGCATCTCCGCTGCGATCTCGCGCCGCTCGATCTATATGTTGCCCACACGTCACCGATCGTGAACGCATTCATGAAGCGCCTGCTGCCGCTGCTGGAGCCGACGCGCAATGATCCGGTGCTGCGTCGTTTTCCGAATTTTCGGGAGGTGTGGGGCTGAAACGCTGGTTTTTCAATCCGTTTTTTCAGCTTGGACTCGATGCCTTGCTGGTCACCGCTGCCGAGCTGCTGCTCAAAAAGGGCGCGATGACCGGAGCATCACTGCCGCGCAGCATCGCGTGGATCGGCGTCGGCGCGCTGGCCTCTGCGTGGACGTGGCTGGGAATCCTCGCCTATCTCCTGAGCTTTGCGTGCTGGCTCTACGTGCTTCGACACATCCCGGTGGGCCTCGCGTTCGGACTCATTAGCATCGCCCAAGTCCTCGTTCCCCTCGGAGCCTGGATGTTTCTCGGCGAGGCGATTTCGCCGCGCCGCTGGATCGGCATCGCGTCCGTGCTTTGCGGCACGGTGCTGATCGCCCGAATCGTCGTCACGAGCAGCCAGACATGACTGCCATCGCGATTTTTCTCGCTTGCCTCTCCCAATTCTTTCTCGTGATCGGACAATTGATGCTGAGGCGCGGCATGAGAGTCACTCCCGTTCGCGTGGGAAGTGTCGCCGCAGGGATCGGACTTCTGACGGTTTGGTTTTTTCTTTGGCTGGGACTTCTTGCCGACTGGGATCTCAGCCGTTTGTTTCCGTTCGAAGGGCTCAATCCGGTGCTCGTCGTAGTGGGAGCCTGGCTATTTTTGAAGGAGCGCGTGCCGCTCTCAGGCTGGATCGGCATCGGCCTGATCAGCCTCGGAGTCGCCCTGGTCACCTCGTCGTGATGTCACCCCGAGCGTCAGCGAGGGGCCTGGAGGGATGGGCGGCTACGCTCGGGATGACAAGACGGGCCAGATCGTTTCCAGCGCTCGGGTATTCACGATGCGAGCATGAGCAAGATCGCGCGGCGGCAACTTCGGGTGATCCCACTCCGCTGCGAACCGCTGCAGCCGTCGCGCGTACACCGGCGGCGAATACGCGCCGCAGATATCGCCGCCGACGACGTTGCGCAAAGAGCGGATGACCCACGTGACATCATCCGCGGTGAAGAGCCCATTCTCCCAATTCGTCGCCGCGTCCTGGAGGCAATCCATGTCAACGCTGACGTAGACATCGTCAATCGACTTCGCGAACGACTCGAATTGCGACCGCCAGTTGCTCCGTGTTATGCGACCGCGCTTCGGATAACGCTCGATCCATCCGTAAACGTCGATGCGCCGATTGCCGAAGATGCGCGCCGGCCAATTCAGCTCGAAATTGCCGCAGCCCCACACGATCACGCGTTTCACGTGCGGCAATTCCAGCGCCCGATTGACCCACCCACCACACGCCCAATGCGGCGGTCGGACGTCCCAATCGGGATGATTGTCGAACACCACGACGGTCGAGGCTTTGGTTTTTGCGATGAGAGGGGCACTCAGATGATGGAAATCGCCGGAGCCGTAGAGCACGAATGGTGGGAGCTCGCTGACGACCTCGTCCATGAATCGCCGCATCAAATCGCGGGGAGCAAAGCAGCGAAGGCGAGGCCCCCATTCACGCGCATTGCGCGTTGCGAGGCCGAGGGGTGGGGATTCCCATGCGGTGTCGAGATCCAGATACACTTACGCGCGACATTACATGAAACGCGCTGAGAATTCGTGGCTGTTCAAATACTCGCGCTGGGACGCGATTCCGGTGCTAGCCGCGGTTGCGCAGTTCACATATTTGTTGATGTTATTCTTTACGTTTTCGCGCCTGCCTTTGTGGGCGCTGATTCCTCTCGGATTCGTGTGGTCGGTGAGCATCTCGTGGAACATCAACGGCATCTCGCACAACTTTCTGCACAACGCGTACTTCAAAAGCGCCGCGCTCAACCGCGCGTTCAGCGTGCTGGAATCGGTCACCGTCGGCTTCTCGCAGGTTTTTTACGAGCAAGTCCACAAGGATCATCACAAAGGAAACGCCGATCTGCCGGACGACCGCGGACGCACGCGCGATCCGCTCTCGATTTACAAACATGGGCACAACGGAATGCCCGAGAGCCTTTGGACATATGTCTTTTTTTCACTTTTCCGCGATGACGCGAAGGCGATTTACCGCTCGATCACGCGCAAGAGCCGCAGCCTGGCGCGGTGGGGCGTCTTCGAGATCGTGCTGTTTCTCTCGTTGTACGTAGCCGCCGGAATCGCCAACTGGCGATTCATCTGCTTCTTTTTGCCGTTCTACTACTTCGGCCATTGCCTGTCATACCTGAACGGCTACTACCTGCATTTCGGGGGAAATCCAAAGGTGCCGCTGGCGTGGGGCGTGAGCTCGTATCACAAGCTGTACAACTGGATCTGGTTCAACAATGGCTACCACGCCGAGCATCACTATCGTCCGCGCGTGCACTGGACGGAGATGAAGCAGCTTCACGAACAGTTGAGGGACGAGCAAATGCGCGCCGGCACGCGCGTCATCTCACTCCCGCACGCGCTCGGATTTCTGGCGTGAACAACGCAAGCGGAATCGCATTCGCCTGGGCGATGTAGCCGGCATCATTGGGGTGCAAATGGTCTCCGCTGTCGTAAGCGGGAAGGATTCGAGTTGGCCGGCTCGGGTCCCGCACAACGGCGTCGAAATCAATCACCGCATCGAATTCCTTGCCGTTGAGAATCCAGTCGTTGACTTTTTGCCGCACGGCTTCTTTCTCGGGAGTGAAAAAGGTGAGCGGCGGGTCCTTGAAGAATGAGTTTTCGATCGGCGGCATCGTGGTCCCGATGACGCGAATCCCCTCGCGATGAGCACGCTTGATGAGCTGTCGGTAGCCGGATATCAGATTCCCGGCCGTAACCATTTGATTTTGAGGCGTGAACGAACCGGGGAAGGCGATGTCATTGATGCCCAGGCCCACAATGACGAATTTGACACCTGATTGATCCAGGACGTCACGCTGGAAACGTGTTAGGCCTGCCTGACCGAGCGCTGCACCAAAGAGATGCACGGTTTCTGGCGGGCTGTCGCTCAGCAGCCGATTGCCAATCACGCCCTCATTCAGAACGCCCAGCTCCGCACGTCCGTCGTTCTGCAATCGCTCGGCAAGTATGTCTGGGAATCGCTTGTTGCGGTCAGTCGTCGAGCCGTCTCCATCCGTGAGCGAGGAGCCGAATGCCACGATCGTTGCTCCGCGAGCAGAAGCCTCCACATCGACTCCGGTTAGGAATGGCCACGAGCGGATCGTGTTGGCGACTGGAAAGTTCGCGCTCGCCGTAGAGTCGCCAGCCTCTGGCGAGACGTAGTTCGTCTGCTTCGCCAGAATGTGAGTGGTCGTCGCGGCGGTAGGCTCAGGAAAAAAGAGGCTGATCGCCAGATCCGACAAGGCAGGCAGATCAAGGTTGACCGGATCGCTCACGACCATCGATCGCGCGGCCACTGTCGCGGACGGCTGTCCGTGAAATGTCACAGTTCGGTCGGACGCGGGATCGATGTCCGCCGCGGTCGTCCGGCGAGCAATGTGTGCCGCGCCGATGAGCAACGGATGATCACCGAAGATATTCGAGATTTTGATCCTGACTCTCGCGCCGCCGGCGCTGGTATGCACGATGAGACGCACAGTTTGGTTCCGAAATGTCCGTAGACTCGCCGGGATTGGCGGCTGAGGCGCCGCCGCCCACGTGCCGATCCACTTCGTCGCTGTCAGATTCAGGAGCGCCCAGGCGAGAAGCAGCCACCGACATTTCATCGCCCGAAGAACATACGTCGCCACCACGACGAAACAGTCAACGAGGAGTCAATAAACGCGAAATTGATCTCAGAGGACCGCGAGGTCGAGCTGACGGAGGCGCTCGGGATCGGCGACCGCATCGATCTCCACGATCTTCCCGCGCTCGATCGTGAAGCGAAGCACCATCATGAGCTTTCCACGCGGAGCGACGACGACTCCGACGGCTCCATTCACCAGCACACGCTGCGCGGCTCTCGCGCCTCCCCGAATCGCTCTGTTGGCCACCGCCTCCGCCCCGTGGACATCAGCCGGCGCCGTTCGAAGCACGACATTCGGGTCGAGCACCGCGAGAAGCGCGTCGAGATTTCCGCCGCGCGCAGCGGCGAGGAAGGCGTCGACAACTTCTCGCTGCCGGGCGAGATCGCGATCGCGAACCGCCGGCGCTCCCTGCACTCGGCGGCGTGCACGGCTCGCGAGCTGCCTTGCGGCGTCCGGCGAGCGTTCCACGATGGGAGCGATCTCATCGAACGACATGCCAAACATGTCATGCAGCACGAAAGCGAGCCGCTCCGCTGGAGGCAGCGTATCGAGTACCACGAGCAGCGCGAGGCAGACCGAGTCGGCCAGGAGCGCTTCACGTTCGGGGTCGCTGCGGCCCACAATCGACTCCGGCAAAGGCTCCTCGCGCCGCGACTCGCGCGAGCGCAGCATGTCCAGGCACACGCGCGCGACGACTGTCGTCAGCCATCCGCCAAGGTTCTCGACGCCGCTCGTGTCAGCGCGGCTGAGCTTCAGCCACGATTGCTGGACAGCGTCCTCCGCCTCGGGCAATGAGCCGAGCATTCGATAGGCCACGCCACGCAGGCGTGCCCTGTGTGCCTCGAATTGCTCCGCCAGCCATTCGTCTTCGCGCATCGTTATCGCAATGACGAATGAAAACGAGGGAATGTGACAAGAGAAGGAGTGGACATGAACTCATCGAACATCCTGCCACGTGAGGGCCACCGCCTGCTGCAGATTGGCGTTGCCCTCCTCTTGTTTTCGTCATTCGAAGGCTTCGCCATTCCGTATCTCGCCGCGCCGCGCCTTGCACTGTCGGCGCACACGCTCAGCGCTCTGCAGGCCGTTCTGCTTATCGCTTTGGGACTCGTCTGGCCCAGGCTCAACCTCGGAACCACGACATCCCGGATCGCGTTCTGGTTTCTCATCTATTCGGCGTTCGCCATTTTGGCCGCCTACGTTTTGGCGGCCGCATGGGGAGCGGGCAACGAGACAATGCCGCTCGCTGCCGGAGTGGCTCACGGCAGTGCTCTCCAGGAGAAGGTGATCAAAGTCGTAGCGTATTCGTCCGCACCGACGGGTTTGATCTCGTTTGGGCTCATTCTCTGGGGCCTTCGCGCATCGGTCACATTTCCTCGCCGCGATCCGTCAATGTGACAGGAGATCGAAATCATGCAAGCACGAATGAACAACCCAGCAATGATTCTTCCCGATGCGATGAAAGCCCTGCACGCGCTTGGAATGTCCGCGGAAAAGAGCGGCGTACCGGCCCGGACAATCGGACTCGTCCAGTTGCGCGCGAGCCAAATCAATGGCTGCAGCGTCTGCGTCGACATGCACGCTCGAGACCTCAAGAGAGCAGGCGAAACAGATGAGCGCCTCTTCGCGGTGGCGGCCTGGCGCGACGCGCCGTACTTCACCGATGCCGAACGCGCCGCGCTGGCGCTCACAAGCCGCGCGGCACTACGACGAGCCGGCGCTTGCGGGCCTGATCCTCTCGATCGCTTTGATCAATGTCTGGAATCGCCTCAACGTCAGCACCAGGCAAGTGGCAGGCGAGTGGGCCAAGTCGGCAGAGGCGCGCAGCTGGGTGGAGAAAGCCTCAAGCTCCCGCTGAGCGCCGTATCTTGAACTTCACGATTCTGCTGATCAGAGCGTACGGAGCCGGCGATGTAATCTTAGGTGCAGTTCTCATATCACACGTTTAGCGAGAAAAATATCCGGCTTCCCGAGGCCGTTGGCGTCGGGCATGACGCCGACAATTTTGAAACCGAGTCGCACCCAGAACTCGTACGGATGTTCCCTCAGGTTCCGAACGTCTCGAATGGCACCTGGAATGTCAGCATAAAGGTCAACGATGCTCAAACTAGTCTCGTGGTTCTCGTCATCAGTTCCCACCCACAGAGTAATCGCGCCTTTCGCGCGCACGATATTTTCGAGGTCTCGAACTAATGCCCGGCCGACACCTTGACGCCGGTGCTGCGCCGCTACGACAAGCGGATGGATTTCCCAGACGTGTCCGGAATACATCGGAATACCTCCGATCCACCCGACCACGAAGGCCGATTCGTCGACTGCGACGCGGCTGATCCTGCCTTCGTTCAACGATTCGAGGACCTCCTGCCTGGCCGATGCGAGGTCCTGCCAATCGTGAGTACGGTTGCGGAAAGCATCGTGAAGCAGCGCAGCCGCACCATTCACCAAGTCCGGCCGGTCGGAGGTGACATCAATGATTCGGAAGTACATCTTCTTCGATGAGTGAGCAGTCGATCCTGACGCCCTTCTTTGCCGCCACTTCAAAACTATCTTCGAAGATTGAGCAGTGCAGCAGATTATTCGGCGAAGTGCGGCGGCCTGACCAAACGTTGATCAGGAGTTTGAGATCACGATTTCTTAGCAGGGACAGCTTGTTGCGGTCGTACGTTACGCTTGGAAATGTGATCCTGCCGGGTCCCGGCATCTCCGTCTCGCGTTGACCGAGGTGAATCTCGCCCATGTCGTCCGCGTATCGCTGAGCGTTTGGTGCGGGGAACCCGAACAAGTAGGCACCGACCACGATTGTCTCGTGCGCGGCCGCGAACCTTACAGTGGCGCGCGGCGAAGTGCGCACCTCGACTACGAAAGAGGGCACTCGAGCGACGTCAGGAGTGTGCATTCGTTGACATGCCGACACAATAAAAAGAGCGAAGATCACGCAAAGACTCGCTCGGCGAATCGCTTTGCCCACGCACGGAAGTCTATTTCGAATTGCGTCCCGAGCGCTGGGCGTCGCACCTGTGATGACACATCCCCAGATCTGAAGACGACATGACGCGGCCCAGTGGCTTCGAGAGCAGGCAAGTGACGCTGATGGTGGAAACTACCAAAAGATGATCAACGCGGCGCTCCGAGCGTATGAGGAGAACCGCAGCGGCAGTCTCGAAAAGACGCTGCGGCGTGTCATTGGCGAAGAGCTCCGCAAAAAAAGCCCCAGCTTAAGGCAGTCTCTTTTCGTTGTCCGCCCACCGAAGCGGCCGCCAGAACTTCGCGCCCCCTTCGGCCATTGACGAAATGTATATGCCCAGTATATACGTTCAGGCTGGATGAAGCGAGACCCGCTGGCCGAATGCACGGGCTTTGACTGGGATGAAGGAAATCTCGAAAAGAACTGGGAGAAACACGGCGTTGCCTTCTGGGAGTGCGAAGAAGTTTCTCTTAACCGACCTATTCTCGTGCGAGGTGACCCTCGGCACACGCGAGCTGAAGCTAGGTACTACGCTCTGGGGCGAAGCGACAGCGGTCGCTTGCTGTTTGTTGCTTTTACGATTCGAGGGAAGTTGATTCGCCCGATTTCGTTCCGGGACCTGACGGCCAAGGAGCGTCGCAATTATGAGATCTATGCGAAAGAAGATTCCAAAATTCAGTAGCGAGGACGAGGAGCGAGAGTTCTGGGGTGGCGAAGATTCGACCGAATACATCGATTGGTCGAAAGGCTCCCGAGCCACCCTACCGAAGCTGCGTCCAACACTGCGAACGATCTCGATACGGCTTCCCGAGTCGATGATTGCGGAACTAAAACGCCTAGCCAACAAGCAAGATGTTCCTTACCAATCGCTCGTGAAAGTTTTCTTGGCTGAACGGCTCAAGACGGAGCTTTCGCAAACAAAATCGTCATCTCGTTCACGCTAGCTCTAGGAGTCGGTGGCGTCGGTGGGGGGGGGACCGTGTCAAAACTCATGGCACATGGATTGCCGATCAACCAGAGAGTTCCACCGTGCACGAAAATGCGGCTAACTCTCTACTGCAGCCCTCCCTAAGAGCATAACAGCACAGCTGCAACCACTCGAGTAATCGCAAAAATGAGTTTTCTCACAGCCTGGTGAAAAGTCAGGCCGGCTGTTCGATTCGCTGGACGCGAATGTCTACCTCGCGAATGACGTATTGCCACTCCTCGGTCTCCCGCAACCTCGAAACAAGTTCGTCGAACGCTTCTGCATGCTGAGGTGCGTATTCGAACCAGGTGAGAAAGTCGAACGGTTCCCCAAGATCATAGCTGTGGTGAAGGCGCCGTGCGACCGCTGGGAGATACTGCAGACCCGTTTCAATGTGCCGAGATCGTAGTTCGAAGATTGCTCTCCGCTCGTCCTGAGGAAGTTGCCACCACTCATCGCTCTTCTTGACCGGAATTAGGGCCGCCAGCGTCGCCTCCGCGCGACCGAGCGGCGGCTGCACGGACGCCAGGCGCTGCTTCTCTTCCCGGGTAACGTAGCGTTCGTGACTGGTTGCGCCTTTCAGTACCCAAACCGCTCCTGACGGCAAGGTGACGGTGCTGCCAGTCCGAACGTCCAAGTAACTCGCATCTGGTAGAGATTCGCCGATGACCGAAGAAATGCCGGTGATTCGCCACGGGCCAGATCCACCTCCGATGAAGATGTACCAGCGTGTATTCATTGCTCCCGGATCATAGCTCCGCTGCCCAGTGGCGGGCACCTCGTGGTCACCAACAGAAAGAGCTTCGGCTCGGCCTAACGTTTGAAGCTGAGCGGCTTCGCGGCTCTTGCAAAGTAGCCTAACAAACCCGCGGGCCGAAGTCCGCTCGATTCGAAAAGTTAGGCCGCAGGTCCGGGGCGAACAGCACTCGTTCGCCTAAAGAGACGCAGCAAGTAAAGCTGGACGAACCCAAAACGCGTCGAATCTCCGAGCGAGCGCGACTGGCGCGGATCTTGTAGCAGGCCGAATCATGAACTGGCTCGTATGGCTCGGCCTCGCAGTCGTCATCGCCGCCGTAGCCGCAGTGACCGGGATCAAGCCGAAGGGAACGCGACCGGTTTCTCATTCCCGCATGATGGGAATGGGACGTCTTGCTCTTCTGGCAATCGTCATCATCCTTGTCTACGTTGCATTTCGCGCGCACGCCGGCGGCTAATGCACTCGATTCGCACGAAGGTGTACAGGTGGTAACAGCCGAGTGACGTCCACTGGACGGCCTAACGGATCTTTCGCTCAGCAGCGAACGTCCACGTGCCAGCGTACCTGACGGACGCGCCGAGGCTTACAAAGCACGAGGGGCTTCAGCCCCCGAGCCAACGTACGGCCACGGGTCGGCTGCAGCGAAAAGCTAGGCGCCGGTTTGCAACAAGGGAGTAGTTTGCGAACGTACAAGTACCCACATCGCTCGCAGTCCCGCAAGGGTGACGAGGTGGCCTTCTACCACTAGCCATCGTGCGTTGCCGAATTGGCCAACACCCACCAGTACAATGCCGAACAGGACTAGCCACACGCGCCAGCGCATTACAACAACCCATTCAAGAACCATCACGCCTAAACCTACGAACAGGAGCGACGGTCCAACGGACAGGAAGGGCAACGATATCGCGGGAACGTGCAGAATTAGACTGCCAAAAGTCTGACGAGCCATCTCTGAAGGCAAGGCCCAGAGAGTGAAATCGATGACGCTCATTCCGATGAAAGCAGTCGCTCCGGCTATGGTCGCAAGGCGCCCAAGTCGTCCTAGCCATCCGACTGGGATGTCTGTGAGCCGCCACGTTAGAGTCACGGCGCCCAGCAGCAATAACCAGTGCACCCAATCGAGTGGCCGCTGGGCCATGACGAAGTCGTGCCCTTGAGCGAGCAGCGTTTGCCCCCCTGTCAATACGATCATGCCAGCACAGAGGCGGCTCAACTGAGCCGTGGATGGCAGTCCCTGAACCAATACCTGCCTCCTTTCAAACGCGATTCGGTCGTGTGCCCAACGTATCACGCGTTCGCCCGCGCGGCCGGTTCCGGTTGCCACCTGCTGTGACACTTGCAACCGCGAAGCGCGAGGCGCGGAAGCGCCGGGCCCGAGCGGGCCGCGTCGGTGCTATGCGGAGTTGGGCAGCCGATGTGGACTCGATCTTCCACACGGCCTCAATCGCCTTAGGCACATCTTTCATGCCTGCTGGATTACGGCGTTCCGGTATTCACTGACGATGTCGTGTCGTCGAACTATCCGGTCTTCAAAGGCCCGGCGACCTTGTAAGTACTGAGGATGATGCCGGATGGCATTGCGTTCGTGCTGACGAGCTCGAATGTGCGTGCCGGGGTTCCCTCCGCAAAGAAGCGCTTTCCCGTGCCCAACAGGACCGGATAGATGGCCAGCAGGACTTCATCCGCAAGCCCATGTTCGAGCAGCGTCGATGTCAGCGTGGAGCTACCCCAGAGGATAAGGTCCGGGCCGTCCTGCGACTTGATGCGGCGAATGCCCTCGACGATGTCCGGTCCAAGGCCCTCGAACGGGCCCCATTCAAGACTTTCCGGACGGTGGGTAGCGATAAATTTTGTTGCCGCATTGAGGCCGTCCGCCATCGGACTGCTCGGCGCCTTTGGCCAGTAGCCCGACCAGATATCGTAGGTGCGACGGCCAAGCAGCAGATCGAAGCTCTCGCCCTGCGCGGCGATGATTGCGTCCCGGCCAGCGGGGGTCCGATAGGGCGCGGTCCAGTCGCTGTAGGGGAAATCGCCGTCATCGGCGGAGTGCTGGATCACGCCGTCCAGCGAGATGTGTTCGATGATTTTGAGCTTTCTCATTTGAGTCTCCGTGTTGTGGTGTCAACACCCAGGTCTCGACATCAAGTGATGTGTGTCGTCTGCCCAACGTTTTGCCGCTAACCTGCGCGGCCTTCACGCCGCAGAATACCAAAGCCTCCAAATTTCCGGAGTGTCGGCGCGCAACGGGCCGCGTCAGGTTGAGCGGCTGAGTTAGGCGACGGTTACTCGCCACGTGTTTTGACGCGGAACACTCGGACTATTCCGCTGGCGGGATCCACATGTTCTACGACAACTTTGTTTACCGACGCGATGCTGACCATGCGCATGCGGCCACGCCGCTCTGGCTCGTCACTGCAAACGCGAAAGTCCGCGTAGATCCTGTTGTCGAACGACACATAGCGCGGAAGAGGATCCGGAAGGGCGCTCGGACTTTCGTCCGGCGTGACACCAAGTATGCGATCCGTTTTCACCGGCCAGATTCGGATGGAAGGCGTTCCGTTCGCGACGTAGAGCCGCCCGTGAACCGCGAAGCAATCTCGGGTTCGTGCGGAGTTTGCGGTTATCGCGATGACGAGCGCTGCGATCAGTTGTGTCAAGTCGCCCAACTAGTATTCGACAGCAGGATATCAGTCAACCCGCCGTGGTCCGCTGCCCATATCCTGTCGCCTAACGTGGCGCATATCCTGTCGCATATCCTGTCGCGTAGCGTGGCGTATAAACCGGCGGCTAGTGCGATTGGGCGAGCGCAGTCAGCTCATGCGGCAAGGAGAAGTGCACATCTTCGGTGACGGTGTTCAGCTCTTCGATCGACGTGATGCCGAGCCGGTCGCGGGCGAAATCGATTACCTGTTGCACGAGGACCTCTGGCGCGGAGGCGCTCGCTGTTAGGCCGATCACTTGCGCCGACTCGAGCCATTCCATTCGAATGTCGGCCGCCGTTTCGATCAGATAGGCGGAAACATTCTTCGCCCGCGCGACTTCGCAGAGCCGCAACGAATTCGAGCTGTTCGGAGCGCCGAGGACCAGGAGGACGTCGACGTGCGCAGCGAGCGCTTTTACCGCATCCTGACGGTTCTGCGTCGCGTAGCAGATATCTTCCTTCGGCGGTGCCTTCAGCTTCGGAAAGCGCTCTTCGAGAACGCGCACGATCTCGCGCGTATCGTCAACGCTCAGCGTGGTCTGCGTCAGGTAGACGACTTTCTCCGGATTGTCGACCTCGACCTGCGCCGCCTCTTCCTTCGATCCAACGACGCGAATGGCGTCCGGCGCTTCGCCTAACGTGCCGATCGTTTCGTCGTGATCCTTGTGCCCGACGAAGATGATCGTGTAGCCCCTCTTCGCATACTGCACGACCTCGAGATGAACCTTGGTCACCAGCGGACAGGTCGCGTCGATCGTCCGAAGCTGCTTATCGCGCGCCGTGTCGCGAACGGTCGGCGAGATGCCGTGCGCTGAAAAGATGACGGCCGCGCCGTCGGGGACCTCTTCGAGCTCTTCGACGAACACCGCACCGCGCGCGCGAAGCTCATCGACGACGTAGCGGTTGTGAATGATCTCCTTGCGCACATAGACCGTGCCGTCGCTGATCTCCAGCGCCTTCTCGACAACGGAGATCGCGCGCACAACACCCGCGCAGAAGCCGCGCAGCCCGGCGATCAACAGTCTTTGTTCGCTCACCAGGTCACGGTCTCTTTCTGAGCGACGAGGCGTCGCTGCACTCTCGGCTGCGACTGCGCCAGCTCGGGATAGAGCTCGAGCACCCGATCGACGATGCCCGCGCTGTCGAGGTGGAACTTCGCCCGTTGATACGCCTGTGGGCCGTGTTCGATGAACTGATCGGGAATCGCATGGACGCGAATCGCTGCGCCGTCGAGCTGCTTCTGTTCCGCAAGCTCGAGAACCGCGCTGCCCAACCCCCCGCTGACCAGATGCTCTTCCAGCGTCACGAAGCGAGGAGCGACCTTCATCGCCTGCTCAATGAGGCTGACGTCGAGAGGCTTGGCGAATCGCGCGTTGATGACTCCGCAGTCGATGTCGCGCGAGGCGAGCGCTTCCGCTGCTTCCATCGCCGGGGGAACCATCGAGCCGTACGCAAAGAGAGTGAGGTCGCTGCCGCGCCGGAGGATCTCCCCTTTGCCGATGGGAACCTGCTGCAGGACAGGATCGAGCGGCACTCCGACGCCGAAGCCGCGCGGATAACGAATCGCGAACGGCCTGCCCGACTGCAGCGCTGTGTTGAGCAGATGTTGCAGCTCGTTCTCGTCTTTCGGTGCGCTGACGATCATGTTCGGCACCACGCGCGTGTACGCGATGTCGTAGACGCCCTGATGCGTTTTGCCGTCGTCGCCGACGAGCCCCGCGCGATCGATGCAAAGCGTCACCGGAAGCGCCTGGAGCGCGACGTCATGAATGATTTGATCGAATGAGCGCTGCAGGAACGTCGAGTAAATCGCGACAATGGGTTTGAGTCCCGCTTTCGCCATCCCCGCCGCCATGATCACCGCATGCTCCTCGGCAATGCCGACGTCATAGACGCGATCGGGGAAATGCTTGCGGACCTCGATGAGCGCGGTGCCTTCGAGCATCGCCGCGCTGATCGCGACGATCTTGTCATCGTGCTTCATCAGCTCAATGAGCGTCTTGGCGAAGACCTGTGAATAGGTGTAGCGCGGCACGTCGCCCGTGCTCGCCGAGGGGGTGCCGGGCTGATGAAACTTCGACGGGTTCTCTTCGGCCAGCGCGTATCCGTGGCCTTTATGCGTCAACGCGTGTATGACAACCGGTGCGTCTTGGGCCGCGTCGCGGGCGACGCGCAGAGCATCCTCGAGCTCCTGCTGATTGTGCCCATCGACAGGTCCGATGTAGTGAAAACCGAGCTCCTCCCAGATCGTGTTGGGAAGGATCAGCCCCTCGACCGAGGTCTTGATCTTGCGCGCGACTTCCCACGCTTTCGTACCGCCCGGCAGATGCGAGAGCAGTTCCTGACTCGCGCCGGCGAACTTCTGGTACTTCGGATCGAGCATGATGCGATTGCGCCATCGCGTCAGCCAGCCGATGTTTTCGGAGATCGACCATCCGTTGTCGTTGAAGATGACGACCAGTCGATTCGGATCGATGTGATTGATGTTGTTGAGGGCTTCGTAGCTCGTGCCGGAGGTTAGGGCGCCATCGCCGACGATCGCCACAACATACGGCTCGCCCGCCTCGTTTTGCGTGGCGATCGACACGCCGAGCGCGTAAGACAGGCCCGTGCCTGCGTGCCCCGCGGCGAGCGTGTCGTGTTCGCTCTCTGACGGCTCTGCAAATCCCGACAAACCGCCAGGCGTCCGGATCGATGGGAACTGCTCACGACGTCCGGTCACCAGTTTGTGCGTGTAGGTCTGGTTCGACGTGTCCCAGATCAGCCGGTCCTTCGGGCTTCGAAACACGCGATGAATCGCGAGCGTCAACTCGACGGCGCCGAGGTTGGAGGCGAGATGGCCGCCGCGCTTGGTGATTGTGTCGATGATCGCTGCGCGGCACTCGCTCGCGAGCTCGGCGACCTCGTCGTAACTGAGAGCGTCGAGATCGCGCGGTGAATCGATTCGTTCAAGAATGGACAAGGGTCACCTCATTCGGTGCTACGTGACGGGAACGCAATTCAAGCGGAGGACGGCCGCGTTCGACGGCGCGTCGAACGCGGCGTGTGATACGAAACACGTGCGGGCGGCTGATCTTGGTCGCGCCCGAGGTCTCGAGACGATCGAGCGTGGCGTGCGCCAGCGCGACCGGAAGCGCGGCGAAGGCGACGATTCCCTGCGGAGCGCCGGAGCTCTGCAGCGCCAGCGTGTACTCGGTCGCCGCGTCGAGATCCGCGCGTGCGAGGGCGATGACGTCCGCGCGATCCGCACTCGGCGGAATGTACGTTCGTCCTTCGGACAAATCGGAGTTCGAGTCTTTGAGAATGTTGACCAGTTGCAGTCCTTCGCCGAAGACCGCCGCTCGCGCGCGCAAAAGCGATGCAGAGCTGCGGAGTTGCGGCGCATTGAGCAGGAACAGCTCGGTCAGCATTTCGCCGACAATTCCCGCAACGGCGTAGCAGTAAGCGCGCAATTGCTGCATATCCGCGAGCTGCAAACGGCCGTTGTCTGTCATGGCCACGAAATGGGCCATTCCCTTCGCCGACCGGACCACGTGACTGCGGATGATGTCGATCGCCTCAGGTTGCAGCTCGCGGAAGGCTTCGATCACGTGCGGGATCTCCGCGATCAGGCGCAAATAGCCGGCATGCGGAGACGGTCCTTTCGCATACCACTCATCAACGAAGTGCTGGGCATGTTCGGGATTTCCGAGCAGCGTGCAGAACTCCTCGAGAACAGCGAGACGCTCAGCAACCGGCCAATGACTCGCGTCTTCGAAAGTGTCGGCAATGCGGAAGAGCAGATACGCGAGCGTCACCTGCTCGCGAACTCCGTCGTTGAGAAGCGGAATGCAGAGCGCGAACGTGCGGCTGGTTTCTTTCAGCAGCTCGTGGAGCCGTGTCTCGCGCGAGGCGACCGCGTGTGCGATGAAGTCCGCGAGCTTGTCGCAACACTCCCGCATCCGATCGCGCATCTGCAACAGAATCGGAATCGTTTTCGGATGAACGAGTGCGTGACGCATGATCGCGGCACGATTAACGCTGTCGCCGATGAACCTGGGAATTTCTTCATCGGCTGAATCGAAAATGATGCGAATCTGGCTGAGCGGCACGCCGGCACGTGAAGCCGCTCTCGACCATCCGGCAAACTCCATCTCGATCGCGTCAGCATCGATCGTTTGCTTGTCCCTGGTGATCTTTTCGACGGTTTGGATTCGTCGTACGTCCGTAATGATGTCGCCGGGCCGCAGATCGCGAGCCACTGCCCCCGCCACTTTGAAAACGCTGCAGAAGCTGCGCGAGATTCTTTTCCGCCTGAGCGACGCCGGCGCCGGTGGCCATCAACACGACCGGCGTTCCCATCAGCGTTCCGACGTGAGCGCGCCGGCCGCCGACGCGCGCAACGGAATCAATCGCCGCACGTTTGAGCAGCGGCGACAGTTCTTCCGGTAACGCTGTGACGATGGCGATCATGGTCTCCCCTCATCCGGTCCTTCGCTTCGCTCCGGACCACCTTCTCCCGAGGGAGAAGGCTGGCAAATGAGGTCCCTCTCCCGCTGGGAGAGGGTGCCGCGAAGCGGCGGGTGAGGGGCAATTCTTCTCATCCCAGTAAGTTCCATGCGGCCATGCGGAACATATCGCCGGGATGTTTCGGCAATTCGCGGACGACCGAAGCTTCGAATCCGGAGTGCATCGCGCAGTTGCGACAAAGTGCGTCCTCACGCGATTCCCAGTACTCCCAATCCGTTTCGTTCCAGAACTCTTCCCACGACTCCGAATACGTTTTGCCGATGAGGTAGCACGGGCCTTTCCAGCCGCGCGGCGTGTAGGTCACCGTGCTCCACGGCGAACATTTGTATTCGCGCAATCCCGCGGCGAATTCGAGAAACATCGGCGTCGACGTCAGGCGATACTTCTTCGAGATCTCCAGCACGCGCCGAAACTTCTTGTGGATCTCGTCGCGTGTGAGAAAAATGTCGCGCTCGACGGACTCGTAGTGATAGCCGGGCGAGACGAGCATGCCTTCCACGCCCATGCCGGTCAGCATCTGGCAGAGCTCCTCGACCTCGTCGACATCCGTCTCGCGGAACACCGTGGTGTTCGCCATGACGTGATGCCCGAGCTCGATGCCGCGTTCGATCATAGCCACGGCTTTGTCGAACACGCCCGCGCGAGCGCAGACATGATCGTGCGTCTCGCGCAGTCCGTCGAGGTGCACATTGATCATCAGCCGTTTGTTCGGCGGAATCACTCCATAGACTTTCTCATCGAGCAGCAGTGCGTTCGTGCAGAGATAGATGTGTCGTTTGCGATCGATGAGCCCAGCGACGAGCTCCGGCAGCTCGGGATAGATCGTCGGCTCGCCGCCACAAATCGACACAATCGGCGCCTCGGATACATCCGCGGCGCGAAAACATGCGTCCAACGGCACGCGATCGGCGAGCTTGCCGGTATGGCGCTCGATCGCACAGCCGATGCATGCCAGGTTGCACGTGTAAAGCGGCTCGAGCATCAAAACAAACGGATAGCGCTTTCGTCCCCGCAATCCGTTGCGGATCTGATGTGCGATGGTGCCCGTCGTGACGTGGAGTGGAAATCTCATGATGCGTTTGCGTCGCGGTATTCACTCAACGCCCAGAGCGGGAAGTACGTCGCGTAGAGGTGATACCGCAGGTAAAACACTTTCGGAAATCCGGTGGCGGTCCAGGTTTCATCGAACCACGATCCGTCGGCGCGCTGATTCCTCAGCAAATATTCGACGCCGCGCCGGACTGCATCGCAATCGTTCTTGTCCGCTGCGATCAATGCGAGCAGAGCCCACGCGGTTTGCGATGGCGTGCTCGGTCCAATGCCTTTGAGCATCGGATCGTCATAGGAGTGCTGCAGCTCGCCCCAGCCGCCGTCGGGATTCTGTTTTTCCATCATCCAGCGGGCCGCGCGCTCAAACCCTCCCGTTTCATCGACCGCCGCCAACCCGCGCAGCGCCAGGAATGTTCCGTAGATGTAGTTGCAGCCCCAGCGACCATACCACGTGCCGCTGAAATCCTGCGTCTCGTGCAGGAATCGGATCGCTCCGCGAACCGCGGGATCCTCTCGCGAAAATCCGAGGCCAATGAGGGCCTCGAGTGTGCGTCCGGTGATGTCCTCGCAGCTCGGATCGATCATCGCGTTGTGATCGGCGAACGGGATGAATGTGAACACTTCGTTGTTGCACTCTTTGTCGAACGCGCCCCAACCGCCGTCGCGATTCTGCATCGAGATCTGCCACGCAACGCCGCGTGCGACGGCTTCTTTTCGCGCTCGCTCTTCATCGGCATCCGGGAACCGCACCGCATCGAGCGCCAGCAGCACCTCGGACGTATCGTCGGTGTCGGGATAGAACTCGTTTTCATACTGGAAGAACCAACCACCCGGCTCGCCCCGGGGATTGGCGCGTTTCCAATCACCCGTGGTCATGACCTGTTTGCGCAGCAGCCAGCGCGCGCCGGCGAGTAGCGTCGGATCATCTGCCTCCGCCCCGCTCTGCCGCAGGATGTGAACGGCGAGCGCCGTGTCCCATACCGCCGAGAAACACGGTTGCAGATGCAGCCCGTTGTCATCGTAGATCTCCAGGCTTTCGAGCGCCCGGAGCTGGCTCTGAATGAGGGGATGCTCCGCCGGATATCCGAGCGCGCGAAAGGCATAGATCGTATTGATGATTGGCGGGAAGATCGCGCCGAGACCGCCGCTGTTGTCGAGATGCTTGATCGTCCATTGCGTTGCTTTGTCCAGAGCGCGCTGGCGAAAAGGCTTCAGCGGCACCGTTTCGATCATTTTCAAAACGACGTCAAGCGAATTGAAGAATGCGCGCCACAGACGCTCACGGGACGTAGCGCCGGCTCTCAGCCGGCGCCGAGCCGACTGAGAGTCGGCTCTACGTTCAAGTCGAAGTTCGGCAATCGAGACCACCACATCGTACGTCGGCTTGAACGCCCAGATGATCGCCAGCGGCACGATGATGCAGCGCGACCAGTACGAGATCTTATAGATGTTGAAGACGAACCAGTCGGGCAGCAGGACCAGCTCCGGCGGAACGGCCGGGCACTTTCGCCAGTCGTACTGTTTGAAGATCGAGAGATAGATTTTCGTGAACGAGTTGCAGGCGTCGAGGCCGCCCATCGCCAGGATGTGCTCGCGCGCGCGGGCCATGTGCGGCGCGTCAGGAGAATCGCCGGCCATCTTCAGAACGAAATACGCCTTCACCGAGGCGCTGAGATCTGTCGGGCCGGCGGCGTAGATCGGCCATCCTCCATCGGGCAGTTGCTGCCGGCGGATGTACTCCGCGCCTTTTTGGAATCGCTCATCGTTCGCGCGCCCGAGGGCATACAAGAGCAGGAGATATTCGGATTCGAGGATCGTGTCGCCCTCGAGCTCCCCACACCAGTGGCCGTCCGCGTGCTGGAGGGAACGCAGCCGTTCAGCAGCCGCGTCGATCGCCGCTGCGACCCGCGTCTGCTCGGGAGTGTCATCGAGGAGTGGGAAATCGTGAACAGTCATTCTCTGACCTCGCCGACTTCCGGGCCGAAGACGGTGTGGAGTTAATGCACCCCTGTCTCGCGGATTATATGGGCTCTCCGCGCAGGATCATCAATTTCATCTGCGCGGCGGCTAGGTGTGCGGCGGCGTTGGCGACTTCATCATCGGCGTCTGCCAGCGTGATCTGTGCCAGAGGCACCTCATTGACCTCGCCACGCCCCTCGCCCACCAACTCCTCCGCGATCCGCAAGCTCTCCTCGGCCACCGCGTGTGCGCGTGCGGCCAGATCGCGCTCGGCGAGCGCCTGATTGAGATCGGCTTCCGCCTCGCGAAGGGACAACTCCAGCTCGGTCCGCCGCGCATCGCGAGCGGCAAGGATCTGCTGAAGCTGAGCGTTGACCCGCGCAACCGTCGCCGCGCGGCGGCCGCTGCTGAAAACCGGCAAGGAGATGGTCGCGCCAACAATGAAGTCGTCCGGTTTGAAATTGAGGTAGTAGCGGCCGTATCGATCGAACAAACGAGAGTACTGAACTTGTGCCGCTATGGTCGGCAGAAAGAAACGATTCTGTGACCCGAGCGCTTTCTGAAGTGCATCGATCCGCGCGTTGAGACTGCGAAGCTGGGGATCATTCTCTTCGGCAACGTAGCGCCGGCTCTCAGCCGGCGTGAGCCGACTAAGAGTCGGCTCTACGTTCGATTCCCCCACCGTCCGATCCAGCCGCAACTGGTCTAATTCCAGTCGCGTCTGCGCCTGCAACGCTGCCCGTTTTGCCGATGCGACCTGCAACGTCGCGCGATCGACGTCCAGATCCCGCACCCGCCCTTCCCCCCTCAGCGCCTCAGTTCGCGTTGCAAGCGTCTGATACGCGTCGACGCGGCGCTGCGCCGACGCGGCAAGCGTTTTATCTGCAGAGACGCGCGCGTAGAGATCGGCGGTGTTCTGCGCTACCTCGCGTCGCCGAGATTCGAGGTTGGCGATCGCCGTCTCGACTTGGGACATCGCTCCGATCTGCTGCGCGCGCGCAGAAGCGTCGTACAGCAATTGATGCGCTTCAATCGTACCGATCGCCGGTACCTGACCGAGGACTGCAGTCGGCAGTCCAGTGGCGTAGCCGGGAGTCGTCGAGATCGATGCTTCGGGTCGGAACGCGTTCGCCAGCGTTGCGCTCGCGCGAGCTTCGGCTACCTGCGCTTCGAGCATGCGCAGCTCCGGCGAATGCGCGATCGCCCGATTGACGGCATCCTGAAGCGAGAGAGTGGCGAGAAGAAAAATGCAGACGGCTTCACTCATACCGCAGCGCTTCGGTCGGACTCAATCGTGCCGCACGATACGCCGGCACAACTCCAAACAGAAGCGTGATTACGGATGAGAACGCGAAAGCCAGAACAGCGGAAAGCGGAGAGATCTCGATGGCAACGCGGGTGATGAAGAATCGCAGCACCAGCGGGATTCCCAATCCGACGGTGACGCCGACCAGCGACCCCACGCTCCCAAGAATCAGAGCCTCGGTGAGGAACTGCAGGAGGATGTCGCGCCGCCGCGCGCCGAGAGACATGCGCACGCCGATCTCGCGCGTGCGATGCTCCACCGACGCGAGCAGGATGTTCATGATTCCCACTCCGCCGACGATCACCGACACCGATGCCGCGAGGATGAAGACCACGATCAATCCGGCGGAGATCGTCTTCGCCACCTTCACCACTGTGGCCATGTTCTCGACGTTGAAGACAGCGCC
>QHVY01000150.1:0-1129 GCA_003223695.1 Acidobacteriota bacterium | reverse complement strand
CTGCGCCGCCGGAATCGCATCGAAATCCCTCACCTCGGCGAACATCGTGTTCACGCGATGCGAAGGCATGAAGAACCAGGCGACGGTGATGGGGATGAAGATCGCGTCGGGCCGCGACATCTCGCCATTGCCCATCGTGTCCACCGGATTCTCGAATTCGCCGATGACGATGAGATTCATGCCCAGCGTGCGCAGGATCTTCGTCTCAGAGCCATCATCATTTCGATACAATTTATCGTATAGACTTTTGTTGATGACGCAGACTTTCGCGCGCTCGGCGAGATCGTCATCATCGAGAAAGCGTCCGCGGATCACCTTCACGTTGCGGCGCACCTGAAGGTAATTCGGAGTGGTTGCCAGAACGGCGATGGTGATCGCGCGCGATTCCACCGGCACGCTGGCCTGCATCTGGACGAGCGGCGTCACGCCAGAAAAAAGATCGGTCCGTGCGGCCACGGCGTGCACGTCGGATTCGTTGATGCTGTCATCGACCGCGTGCGCAACGCCGGCGGTGACGTTGCCTTCGTACGTCGCCCACATCACGTGCGGCCCGACGGCTTCGAGCTGGGCCATCACGAACGCGCGGCCGCTGAGGCCGAGGGCCACGACCATGATGATGGCGGCGGTGCCAACAATCAGTCCGGCGAGCGTGAGCCACGTCTGCAGCGGATGCGTGCGGAAGCGGTGCATTGCGGTGCGGAAGACTTCACGGCCGATCATGCGCTGACCTTCACCTCTTCGTTGTCGCGCAACATGGCGGCGCCCGGCAAAATCACGCGATCGCCTTCCCGCAATCCCTTTTCAATCTCCACTTCTGTCGGCCCGATCAGGCCGATGCCGACCGGCGTGCGCTGCGCTTTTCCATCGATGTAGCGATAGACGAAACGCGTCGAGCCGTCGCGCTGCAGCGCGCCGCGTGGGATTACCAGCGCTGTTGTTTTCTCGCCGACGACGATCTCCACATTGACCGAAGCGTTTGCCGGCAAGGCGCCCGCGTCGCCGGAGATCTCGCCGATGACTTCGCCCACCTCGCGCGCGCCCACCTGGCGCAGGCCGGGCGGAACAAGCATCACTGATCCCTGCCACTTCTGATTCGGCAGTCCCTCGAATGTCACCATCAGCCGCTGAC
>QHVY01000486.1 GCA_003223695.1 Acidobacteriota bacterium | reverse complement strand
ACATCCGTCACGCGCGTTCTATGGGTCGCGCTGATCTCCTTGTGCGCGATGGCAGTCGGTGCGGCGCAGGTCTTTCCGGCGTTCGATCACGTCCATGACTCCGCGCGTTCGCGACCGTTCGACTTTGATCTCGTCAGCGCATGGAGTATGCCGTGGGCGAAGTTCGCCGAACTGATTTATCCCAATATCCTCGGCCACATCTCGGTGAAGCGCGTGATGTGGTACTGGGGTGGCGGCCTGTATACCGGAATGGGCTCGCCGTTTCTGTTCAGCGTTTACGTCGGATTGCTGACCGTCGCTTTCTGCATCGGAGGCGCGTTTGTTAGGCCGCGAGGCGGCCGGCTGGTGCTGCTGATCGGCATCGTGTCGGCGATCTTTGCCCTGGGCGGCCACACTCCGCTGCTGAAATTTTTGTACAAGGCCGGCATCGCCAGCACGATCCGCTACCCGGAGAAGTTCGCGATGATGGGCGTGTTCGCAGCGATCGTCTTCGCATCGCAAATGTTCGATCGTATGCTCGCCGGCGATGATGTCGTTCGCGACGGCGCTCTCGGCTTCGTCGCCGCAACGACAGCCGTCGCCGTGACAGTCGCCGTCGTCGGTTTCACGCCGATCTATGCACGCACCTTCATGCACATCTGGGGCATGACCAGGAACGGCGGATCCCTGCTGATGGTTTCGCTTTCGCGGAAAGACTGGGTCATCGCCGCTGTCCGGGGCGGGTTCGCGATCGCGATTCTCGCGACGGCGCGCCTTCGCTGGCAACGGGCCTGGATGATCGCGGCAGGCGTGCTCGTGGCGGTCGATCTAGCCTGGGTCACGGTCGAGTTGAATCCGAGGATGCCGAGAAGATTTTTCAATCCGCCGCCGATTGCGGCGACGTTCCCGAAAGACCGCGCGGACTTCCGTGTGTTTCACGAAGTCGACTGGTACGGAAATGAGGATCCCGCACGGAAGTTCTTCTCCACCGGAGACGCGGTGTACTGGGTCGTGCGCAACGGACTGTTTCCCATGACGCCCGCCGGGTCGAGAGTGCGCACAGTCATCGAACGCGATTACGACAAGACCGCGCTGCTGCCGACTATCGACTTCACCGATTCGGTGTGGGACGTCAAACGTTCAGGCCGTGGTGAGTGGTGGGAACCGTTCATGGCCATGTCAAACGCCTGGTATCGCGCTCAGTACCGAAATTTCGATGCGGAGAAGAAGCGAACGAAAGGCAATTTCAAGGAGTCGCTGCCAATTCAATTCCTGGAAACGATGCACTGGCCGCGCTATTACTTCGCCGATCAGCTCGTGACGATTCACAATCGGCAGGACTTTGTGAATTTGTTGAGCAACCAGAGTCTGAGCCGCAAGGTGGCTTTCGTGAAACTGCCGAATTTCGTCCCCGCGAATGGCCTCGTGCGCAGCATCATCGAAACCGCAAATCGCGCCACGCTCGACGTGGAGAGCTTCGGTCAGGGATTCCTGGTGATGAGCGTGACGCCTCACAAATATTGGCGGATCACGATGGATGGACGGAGCGTGCCGGCCGTGATCACCAACATCGGATATCAGGGCATCGTCGTCACGCCCGGCCGTCACCGAGTGGTCATGCAGTATCGCAACGATCTCGTGGTGATCGGGCTGTGGGTCTCCGTGACGACCATCATCGTCCTTCTAGCGATGATCGTGTTCGATCGACGTCGAGCAACATGAACACATGGCGCTGGAGTGTCGGCATCGTTGTTGTGCTGCTGGCGGTCGTCGTCGCGATTTCTCTTTACAACCGCCGCGCAGAAACAGACATCCAGTCGCAGCTTTACGTTCCGAAAAGAGAACGCATCACACCGGAGATCCGTCTGCTGCAGGATTATGTCCGCATCAACACCGTCACAGGGCATGAACTGCCAGGCGCGCAGTTTCTCGCCAACCTGCTCGAAAAAAATGGCGTGAAGGCGGAGGTGATCGAGTCGGCTCCCGGACGGGGAAACGTCTACGCACGTTTGAAGGGACGCCGCGCCGGCGAGGGCCTGCTGCTTCTCAATCACATCGATGTGATGCCCGCGCCGCCGGAACATTGGAAACGACCGCCATTCGCCGCCGAGATTTTCCTCAATCAGGTCTGGGGCCGCGGATCGCTGGACATGAAGTCGATTGGCCTCTGCGAGCTCGACGCGTTTCTCACAGTTGCGCGTACTCACCGCCCCCTCGAGCGCGACCTCATATTCCTCGGCGTCGCTGATGAGGAGCGCGGCGGCGGGATGGGCACCGGCTGGCTCGTGCAGCACCGCCCCGACATTTTCGAAGGTGTTCGCTACGCATTGAATGAAGGTGGCATCACCGAGATGAAGCAGGAGAAGCTCGCCTACTTCGGCGTGGAGACGGGAACAAAAATGAGCGTGTCGCTGCGACTCCGCGCTTCGACCCACGAGCAGATGGAGCGTGCGCGCATAGCGCTCGAACCGTACATGAGTCCGCGCGATCCCGAACGCATCCTGCCCGAAGTTCGCGAGTTTCTTCACGATATTGCGCCGCAGCGCGTTGAAGTCCGCACGCTGCTCGATGACGTTACTCGCACGGTCGCCGAGGGAAAGTTCTGGCTGCTGCCGCGCGGCTACAAGGAGCTCATGCAGGACATTGTGTGGCTTTCCGGCGTGGTCACCGACGATCGCGGC
>QHVY01000149.1 GCA_003223695.1 Acidobacteriota bacterium | reverse complement strand
GGCGCGGCTTTATGGTCATGGTGAGTGGCGAAAAATGAAGGGACAAGCTACCGTGGAGCTCTCCGATGGTACGATTTTGTTAGCTGAAATCCATTGGTACGAAGCTCATGGCATCGGCAAAAAAGAATTCAAACTCAAGAAGCCGCTCCTCATCGAGTAAGCGCATGCGATCCTCCCTTTCTCGGCCAAAGAAGTCGCGTGCGACTCCGGCAGCGCAACCGTTAGTAACCGGGCATTTCGCGATCTGCGTTCGCAATGACGGCTATGAGGCTTCCCTTGAGCTCCGGAAGCTGTATCCGATCCTCGAAGATACTTTTGCGATGCAACACGGCTTCATGCGTGTCATAGACGAATCTGGAGAGGACTATTTGTTTCCGAGCGACTACTTCGTTCTCGTCACCTTGCCCCAAGCCGTCGAACAGCGGCTTCAGAAGATCGCGTAACGTGCACTATAGTATTTATCACTATAGTCTTGTTGCCTAGATACTTTCGCGCCGCCGCCCTTCTCATCGCCCTCACGCTGTCGGCTTGCCAAACCGCAGCGCCGGCGGTCGTTTCGGATCGTCTCTTCTTTGGGCGCAACATCCCGGCCGGCGGAAGTGTGTCTAACGAGCAATGGGACGATTTCGTCCGCACCGTCGTCACGCCGCGATTTCCAAAAGGGCTGACGATCTTTCAAGGCAACGGGCAGTGGCTCGACCCGCGCGGTGATGTCGTACGAGAGCCGGTGTTTGTCATCGAGGTGTTTCACGACAGGAGCGCCGCCGCGGAAGCGTCGATCGCCGCGATCGCGGCCGAGTACAAAAAGAGATTCGGCCAGGACGCCGTGCTTCGAGTTACATCGGGATCCGTGATTCGTTTCTATTAGAATCTGCGCATGCCGAACATCCGTCACGTCAAACCAAAAAAAGGCGACATCCTTCTCCTCGTCGGCACGATGAAAGGTGCCTTTCTTTTTCGCGCGAAGCGATCGCGACGCTCCTGGGATCTCGCTGGACCGTACTTTCCCGGCAGCGCGGTCTACGCGATGGGCTATGACGATCGCGACGGACGGCGTCGCATCTGGGCCGGTCCGCAGAGCATGCATTTCGGTTCGCTGCTGCGATCGAGTGATAACTTCGGAAAAACCTGGACGAATCCCGAGGAGGCGAATGTCAAGTTTCCGACGCGGACGGAGACCGCGCTGCAACGAATCTGGCAGATCGCTCCTGGTCGCGCCGATGAGCCGAACACGCTCTACTGCGGCGTCGAGCCTGCGGCGTTGTTTGTTTCCAAGGACGCCGGCGAGACATGGAATTTGATGGAAGCGCTTTGGGATCACCCGCAGCGGGCAAACTGGCAACCGGGCGGCGGCGGGCTTTGCCTCCACACGATTCTTCCCGATCCGGAGGACAAGAAGCGCATGCGCATCGCCGTTTCAGCCGCGGGAATGTACGTGACCGATGACAACGGCGCGACTTGGCGGCCGTCGAACAAAGGTGTCCGTGCGGAGTTTCTGCCGAACAAATATCCGGAGTTCGGCCAGTGCGTGCACAAAGTCGTTCAGGCGCCGAACAAGCCGCAGCGCATGTTCCTGCAGAATCACTGGGGCCTTTATCGCAGCGACGATCGCGGCGAATCGTGGACCGACATCGCGAACGGCGTGCCGTCTGATTTCGGTTTTGCGATGGCGATTCATCCAGAGGACCCTGACCGCGCCTGGATCGTGCCGCTCGAGTCCGATCAGTTCCGCTGCACGCCGGAGGGTAAGCTGCGCGTCTACCGAACGAAAAACGCGGGAAAGAAATGGGAGCCGATGACGAAGGGACTTCCGCAGAAGCAGGCGTATGAGACGGTGCTTCGCGATGCGATGGCCGTCGATTCGCTTGATCCTGCCGGCGTGTACTTTGGAACTCGGAGCGGAAAGCTTTTTGCCTCGTCAGACGAAGGGAAACGCTGGTCGACTGTGATCGACGGACTGCCGCCGATCCTCACGGTCAAGACGACGCGAGTCTGATGTCATTCGTTTTCGTCATTCCGGGCCCACTGCGCGAGCTCGCCGGGAATCGCGGGGCCGTTCGTGTTAACGGACGGGCTGAATCGATCTCCGACGCGCTGACGCTTCTGTGGTCGCAATGCCCGGCGGTTCGCGATCGCGTTTTGACTGAGCTCGGCGAAGTCCGCCCGCATATCAACATCTTCGTCGACGGCGAGAGCATCCGTGACTCCGGCGGCCTCGGCGCGTCCGTTCGCGAAGGCGCGGAGATTTTCATTCTGCCCGCGGTCAGCGGCGGATGATCGCGCTTCTGCGCGCGATCAACGTCGCCGGAAACAAGATGGTCGCAATGTCCGACCTCCGCGAATTTCTGACTCAGCTCGGATTCGCAAACGCGAAGTCGCTCCTGCAAAGCGGAAATCTCACGTTCGACGCTCCCCGCTCGGCAAAAAACCTCGAGCAGCTCCTCGAAAAAGAATCGGCCAGGCGCCTCGGCCTCGAAACCGTGTTCTTCGTTCGCTCGCCGGCGGAGTGGAACGCGATCATCGAGAAAAATCCATTTCCCAAGGAAGCGAAAGACGATCCGGGCCGCCTGGTAGTGCTCTTTCTGAAGGACGCGCGCGACGGCGCAACCCTCCAGAAAGCGATCAAAGGCCGCGAAGTCGCGCGCGGCGAAGGACGGCAGATCTACGTCTACTACCCTGACGGACAAGGGCGGTCGAAACTGACAAACGCCCTGATCGAGAAAACTCTCGCCACCCGCGCGACCGCTCGCAATTGGAATACCGTGCTAAAACTCGGGCGTGTTGATTCGGTAAGCGGCGCGCCGTGAAGGCGCGCCGCGCCAGACGTTCAACGATTACGCCGCGGCCACCGCTCCCTGATACTTCGCGTCGCTCCACGCGAGCACGGGATAGAAAATCGGGCCGAGGATGATCATGCCGAGGGCAAAAGCGCCGCCCTTTCCGAAGGCTCGAGCTAGATCAAACACCACGATGAAGGCGAAGATCAAACCCACGAAGGGAATCAGCATCAGAAGTAGCCACCACAGCGGCCTACCGACGATCTTCAACAGGACGATCGCGTTGTAAATCGGAATGATCGCCGCCCAGCCAGGCTGTCCTGCTTTGACGAAAATCTTCCAGAAGGCCGCGACCATGATCACCAGGACCACGAGCCACACGAGGCCGAGGACGCCGAACATGCCGGCTGCGGCGGCGTTGCCGACAGCGTTGCCGGAGTCAGACTGCTGCATTAAGAACGCAAGAATGCTCATCAGACAATTCTCCTTCTTTGCGGATAGCTGCTCGAAATGGACGGAACGAGCTCAATGATATGGCCCAGCGGCTTCACGTGCAAACTCATCAGTGGGGTGAGATCAAGGCTGAAGCGCTCTTCGAGCATGTTCTCGTTCCAGCCCATCATTCACATCGTGCACGGCCGCAAGCCAATCTGAGCGTTGCGACAGTCCGACCACCCCGGATCCTTCTGCTCCCCAGTAGTAATACGCAGCAGAGTGATTGCGCTGTTGACCGGAAATCTTGCGAAGCTGCTCGGTGCCGTGCGTGGCCATGATCGCGATGTCCGTTGGCCGGGGAATGTGGCCCTCCGGCTCACCGAGGTAATAGAAAGCTTGAACTACGAGAAGGATCAATTGCCCAGAACGAAGACCGCTGAAGAATCGCTCATTCATTCGCGCGACGTATCGGTCAACGTAATGGATCATGTCGCCGTCGGGATCCGACGAAGCAACATTGTCGAGCGGAAAGCCGGTGGCCGCGGCGCCGATGTTCAACGGGTACATCAAGACAATGAGGTGATCGAACGCGGCCGGGTCGTAATACTGCGTCACATCGCTGTCCGAAGCGTTAAACCCAGCGTCACCGATCATCCCGAAGACGTACCAATCGGCTACGGTCGCTTTGATGAGGTAGTACACGTGTCGCTGCCTGGCAGCGTCGACCTTCTGCCAGAAAACATCGTCGTACCAGGGAAAGACGCCGATGACGATGCCATCGCCGTATTTTTTCCAGAGTTGCAAGCGCTCACGGATTTCCGAGTCGGTGGCCTGGGGAATCGACCCGTTCGGGACGACGGAGTGCGTCGCCGTGGCGAAACGCCCGTGAACGGAGATCTTCGACGCCGCCGCGACGTATGACTCGACCGCTAAACCGAGGATCAATGGGACGCCGTTCGCGCGCGCGAATGCGGTCTCGGCGCTGATCTGTTCCTCGCTCTTGAAGCTCCACGAGGTCCCGGAGTCGTTGTATCCGTTGACGTCGTAGACAACCAGTGTGTTGAAGCCGGCGCTTCTGTACGCTGCGAGCTCCACGCTGTTTGAAAGTAGATGGTCAGCGGTCGCGACCCGAGTAGTCTCGAGCGCATCGCGGCGCCAGTCGTATCTTCGGCTCGGAGAGCCGTCTGGGCCGCCCGCGAGTGTCGATGACGCGGTCCAGAGGGAGACAAATATCGTAAGCGCAAGCCGAAGCGTACGTAGCACGGAAACCATCCTTTTTGTGTAGGTTAGGTAAGCGAATGCTGAAGCCAGGCGGGTAGGCCGGCGAGGACAGAGATTTACATTGGTGTGCTATATACCTGCGCCGTCATGAAAAAGTTGGTCATCGCTCTGCTCTTCCTCCCCTCGCTCGCGTTTGCGCAGCCAACGGTGATCAAAGCTGCGCGGTTGTTTGATGGGACGTCCGACGCTGTCATTCAAAATGCGGTGATCGTCGTTGATGGCAAGCGCATCGCTTCCGTCGGCGCGAACGCCGCAATTCCGCCCAACGCACGGGTCATCGATCTGGGGGACGCAACGCTGCTGCCGGGATTCATCGACGCGCACGTGCATCTCACCGAGCAGGCAGGAGACAACTGGTATCTCGATTTCTTCAACGAGGTGATGCGCCAGCCCGCTGAGGAGGCGCTGCTGGCGACGACGTTCGCGCGAAAGACGATCGATGCCGGTTTCACAACGGTGCGCAATGTCGGCGCGCGAGATTACGTCGATGTCGGACTGCGGAACGCGGTCAACAATGGGTGGGTGGTCGGGCCGCGCATGTTCGTCTCGGTTTATCCGATTGGCGCGACCGGCGGCCATGCCGACGGAAGCCCGATCCCGCCCGCCCGCGGTGTGCAACCGCAGGGACCAATGCAGGGCGTGTGCAACGGCGTTGGCGAGTGCCGCGAGGCGGTGCGATATCAAATCAAGTACGGCGCGGACGTCATCAAATTCATGCCGTCAGGCGGTGTGCTGTCGCTCGCCGATCCGGTCGATGCGCCGGAGCTGTCACAGGAGGAGATGAACGCGATCGTCGAGGAAGCTCACCATTGGGGACGAAAAGTTGCGGCGCACTGCCACGGCGATGCGGCAGCGCGAATGGCAGTGCAGGCGGGAGCGGACTCCATCGAGCATGGCTCATTCATGAGGCCAGAGACGTTAGCGATGATGCGCGAACGAGGCACATATCTCGTACCGACGCTACTCGCCGGCGACTGGGTCATGAGATCGATCGACAAATTTCCTGCGCCGATCGCGGCGAAGGGACGCGCTGCGGTGGCCGCACGAAGCGACATGTTTCGCAACGCGCTCAAGGGCGGCGTGAAGATCGCGTTCGGCACCGATTCCGCCGTTTCGCCGCACGGCATGAACGCGCTCGAATTCGCGCTCATGACCGGTCTGGGTATGTCGCCGGCCGCGGCCCTCCGCTCCGCCACCTCCTCCGCTGCCGCACTCCTGGGCATCGATGATCGCGTGGGCAGCCTCGCGCCCGGCAAGCTGGCGGACATCATCGCCGTTCCGGGAAATCCGCTCGTAGACATCCACCAGACCGAGCACGTCTTCTTCGTGATGAAAGAGGGACAGGTGGTCAAGAACTCGAAGTGAGCTGTGGATTATTCACCACAGAGAACACAGAGATCACAGAGGAGTCTCAGTGTCCTCTGTGGTCTCTGTGGTGATGGATCGTGGCAGCGCACACCGAGCGAGGACGAGTTGGCATCATCACCGGCGCGTTTCGCTACGCGATTTCATCGTTCGATCACGCATCGACCGTGTTGTTCGGCGATCTCTGGACCCGCGACCGCCGTCTCGCGGCAGTCGCGCGACGCCTCGGCCTAGCGCCATGACCCGCAAACGCGTTTACATCGCCTACACCGGCGGGACCATCGGTATGAGGCGCACCCGGACCGGTTACCGTCCTGAGGCGGGTTACCTCCAGCAACAGATGGCTGCGATGCCAGACTTACGGAACCCATCGATGCCGGCGTTCACGATTCGCGAGTACACACCGTTGCTCGACTCGTCGAACATGACGCCACGCGAGTGGGTGAAGATCGCAAGTGATATCGCCGAGAACTACCGCCGCTACGACGGATTCGTCGTTCTGCACGGCACAGATACCATGGCGTACACCGCCTCCGCCCTCCCCTTCATGCTCCGCGGCCTCGCCAAACCGGTGGTGATCACTGGATCACAAATCCCACTCTGCGAGGTTCGCAACGACGCGCGCGAGAATCTCATCACCTCATTGCTGATCGCCGCCGGCTATGACATTCCTGAAGTTTGCTTGTACTTCGGCGG
>QHVY01000487.1 GCA_003223695.1 Acidobacteriota bacterium | reverse complement strand
AGTGCGCGACGGAAAGATCCGCCTCGATCATGAAGTGATCAATCGCCGCAACGCAGCAGTCGATCTCCAGGAGGCAGCATGAAAACCAAGACGCTCTTAAAGGTTGCGACGCAGAGCATTCAGAAAAACAAACTCCGTGCGACGCTGACGATGCTCGGAATCATCATCGGTGTGGCGGCGGTGATCGTCATGGTCGCAGTCGGCTACGGCGCTCGTAGTCGCATCAAAGATCAGATCAACAACCTCGGCACAAACATGATCGTGATCACGCCCGGCGCGCAGAACACGTCGGGCGTAAGCCAGGGCGCACAGGCATTCGCGAATCTGAAGCTCGACGACATCGACAAGATCCGCCGAGAGTCGCAGTACGTCAGCGCGATCTCACCAGTGGTCGTCAGCCGCTCGCAGGTCCTCGGACCGCAGGGCAACTGGCGGACGGCGATCAACGGGGTCGATCCCGATTTCCAAACCATCCGCAACTGGGAAACGCAATCAGGCACATTCTTCAGTGAGGACGACGTTCGCGCCGGACGCACTGTCGCGGTGATCGGCCAGACTGTCGCCAATCAGCTCTTTTCCGACAGCGATCCTGTCGGACAGACGCTGCAGATCGGCAAGGTGCCGTTCACGGTGATGGGCGAGCTCACGTCGAAGGGTCAGACCGCGAGCGGCAGCGACTCCGATGACGTGATTCTGGTTCCGTACACCACCGCGACAACGCGGCTGTCGGGGCGGCAATTCATTCCGCAGATTCTCGCGAGCACGAGCTCGGAGCAGGACATCCCTGCGGCGCAGAACGAAATCAAGTCGATTCTCGAGGAGTCGCACAAGATTACCGATGGCAACGATGACTTCACGGTCCGCAATCAGACCGACCTGGCGCAGGCGGCGACGAGCAGCACGCAAGTCATGACGCTGCTGATGGCATCGATCGCCTCAATCTCGCTTCTCGTCGGCGGCATCGGCATCATGAACATCATGCTGGTGTCGGTGACCGAGCGGACGCGCGAGATCGGCATTCGCCTGGCGATCGGTGCGCGCGGCGCGGTCTCGCGGGACTGATGTTCGGAGTCGCCGGCGCGAAGCTCGTCGGCCACTTCACCGGATGGGAGACCGTGGTCTCGCCGCTGATCATGCTGATCTCGATCGGCTTCTCCGGCGCGGTGGGTGTGTTCTTCGGCTACTACCCGGCGCGAAAAGCGGCGGCGCTGAATCCGATTCAGGCTCTGCGGTACGAGTAAGGCAGCGTGGCCTAGCGTCCCTCTTTGTTCTTGCGGTGCTGCTTCTCGGCGCCGATCACTGCACCTGCTGCGGCGCTCTTCTTGCCGCCGCCAACCAATTTGCCAACCACTGCGCCGATCGCAGCGCCCTTCGCCTTGCTGTGATGCTGTCCGGTTGCTTTCTTGTCCTGATTCGCCATCGAGTTCTCCAATCCGCGGATTGAAATTCCCCGCGCCGCGCTGAGCAGCAACCGACATGCCCGGCGCGCACACGCCCGAGTTGGCATATGCTCTACAAAATCGTCACAGGAGGTCCGCATGTCCCGATTCCGGTTCGTCCTCGGTCTTGTCTCTCTCCTCGTTTGTACCTCACTCTTCGCACAAACCACCGGCAACCTCGCGGGTAAAGTCACTGACGCCAACGGCGCCGCGCTACCGGGCGTTACTGTCGAAGCCAGAAGCCCCTCGCTTCAGGGCATTCGCACAGCGGCGACGGAGCGCGACGGCAGCTATCGATTCGCGCTGCTGCCGCCGGGCGACTACGTCGTCGCGTTCCGTCTGGAGGGACTCGCGCCCGAAACGCGAAAAAATGTGACCGTCTCGCTCGGCAAAGACACGTCGCTCGACGTGACGATGAAGCCGGCGGCGGTGAGCGCAGAGATCGTCGTCAGCGCGTCGGCTCCCGTTCTCGACACGAGCTCCACCACGCTCGGCACGAATTTGAATTCGCGCGCCATCGAGACTCTCCCCACAGGCCGCAACTACGCCTCGATCGTGCAGGTCACGCCCGGGGTCAGCTCCGATGCGAATCCCGGCAATCCTTCGCAGTCGACGATCAGCGTGTACGGCTCGTCGGGCGCGGAGAACGCGTTTTTCATCGACGGCGTGAACACCACCAACGTCGAATACGGTTTCCAGGGCAAAGAGCTGAATTTCGAATTCATCAATGAAGTCGACGTGAAGACCGGCGGATATGAAGCGGAATACGGCCGCTCGACCGGCGGAATCATCAATGTGATCACCAAGTCCGGCGGCAACCAATTCAACGGTGATGTCTTCGGCTACCACGACAGCGATTCGCTGCAAGCGAACTCGAAGTCGG
>QHVY01000148.1 GCA_003223695.1 Acidobacteriota bacterium | reverse complement strand
AGGCGATCGAGATTGGCGATGTTCTCGAGCCCCGGAACGTTGGCGCCCATGGCCACCTGATGGACGATGAAATCTTTCGACTGGCCGTAGTCAATGCTCGCCGTGTCGACGCCGATCGCCGCCACCCGCCTGTTGCTCACCAGATATCGCGCTGAGTCTTCACTGTACGAAGGAAAGTGCAGCTTGTCCGTTGCACCGGGCGTGTCGTCGCCGAAATATTTTTTGCGATCGGGATAACGTGCGCCCCAACCGGTCCGCAGAAGCACAATCATGCCGGGATCGACCGGACCGTTGCGCTTTTCCCAATCGGCGACATCGGCGACCGTGAGCCGGTAGTCGGGATCGGCGGCCGCTTTCGCGCTGATGTCGATCACCGCTGCGGGCGCGATGAGCTGGCGCACGGGAATCTGATCTGCGGTGAGCGCGCCCTGTGCGAAGTGGATCGGCGCGTCGAGGTGCGTGCCTCCGTGCTCGGGCGCACAAAACGAATTCGACGCGTAGAAATATCCGGCGGGCGTTTTGCCGAACGCGAGCTGCTTCAGTTCGAATCCGCTCGGTGAATTCGGCCAGTAAAGTGTGTTCTTGTCGAACGGATATGTGAGGTCGATGACGTTTGCGTTCACGAGGTCGATCGGCGGGCGCGGTGCGCTGGCGCAACCGGCGAGGAGCAGAGCGATGAATGCAAGTCTTCGCATTTGCGTAATGTATCGGGTTAACGGTTAACTGTTAACAGTTAACTGTTCACCGGGAGGCAGAATGAGGTTGCCGGCATTCGCATTTCTCCTCTTCTCAACGACGCTCAACGCCCAGACGCTGGTTCTCGCTGGCGGCCGGCTCATCGACGGCTTCGGCGGCCCGCCCGTCGAAAATGCGGTCATCGTGGTCGACGGCAATACGATTCGCGAAGCCGGCCCCGAGACGGCGGTGAGGATTCCCGCCGGCTCGAAAGTGATCGACACCAACGGCTACACGATGATGCCCGGCCTCATGGACATGCACGTGCACCTCATGATCCTCGGCCACGGCGATTACAACCACTGGTTCGAAACGTACGCGAATCAGTATCGCGATGTGATCATGCCGATCTCCGCGAAAGAGCTCCTCATGGCCGGCGTCACGACTGCCCGCGACCTCGGTGCGCCCCTCGACGACATCATCGCCGTGAAGAAACGCGTCGCCAGCGGCGAGATCCCCGGTCCGCGTCTGTTCGTCTCCGGGCCGTTTTTGCAGAAATCATCACCGCCGCTCGAAGCGAAGTTCCGCTGGACGGTGAACGGCCCCGATGACGCGCGGAAGAAAGTGGACATCGTCGCTGATGCCGGCGCGGACGTCATCAAGATGATCGATCAGGATCAGATGACGCAGGAAGAGGTCAACGCAATCGTCGATGAGGCGCACAAGCGCGGCAAGCCCGTCGTGGCACACTCGCATCGTTCGGACGAAATCCGCAAGGGGCTGAAAGCGGGCGTCGATTGCTTCGAGCACACCGGGCTGGCGACGAAGGCCGGCTACGAAGACGACATCCTGCAAATGATTCGCGATCGCAACGCAACGCTTTACTGGACCCCGACGCTCGAGGGACTATTTCTGTACGACTACACGCTGCGATTTCCGGAGCGCGTCGATGATCAGCGGTTGAAAAACGATCTGCCGCCGGATATGTACAAAGACGTGCACGACTCGATCAAAAACGTTTCGCAGCTTGCCTACTTTAGCCTCACGCCGAGGCGCATTCCGACGCTTGCAAACAAGTTCCGGCAGTTGCGAGAAGCTGGCGTGACAATCCTCGTCGGCACCGACTCAGGAATTCCACTCAATTTCCATTTCGATTCCACCTGGCGCGAGCTCAAGACGATGGTTGACCTGGGCATGTCGCCGATGGATGCCATTCGCGCGGCAACATTCTGGCCCGCGCAATTCCTAAAACAACCGAACCTCGGCACCATCGCCGCGGGCAAGCTCGCAGACATCATCGTCATCGACGGCGATCCGATGACCGATATGACCTCGCTGCGGCACGTGGTGCATGTGGTGAAGGATGGGAAGGTTTATAAGTGATTGTTCACCACAGAGTACACAGAGAGCACAGAGATCGTCTCTGTGTGCTCAGTGCCTCTGTGGTGATATCTGAACGCTACTTGCCGCCGTAATCGTCATCGTCCCGCGATTCTGCAAAAAGACGGCGACGCCGAGGTGGTTCCAGGATGGATCGATCGGCACCGTGACTGTGCCGTTCTGCACGCGCATCAGCTTGCGCACAATCGCGTCATCAGTTGTCGTACGGCCGGCGTTTTCGCCGCGCAGAATTCGCGTGCCCACGCTGTTTTCGAACACAGCCAAAACGATGTCGCTATTCGGCGGCGCATTGGCGCGCACGGTCGCTTTGATGTTCGGGCCGTCGCGTACCGCATCGACTGCAACCGTTCCGACCGGCTTCGCGCGCGACGCCTCTTCGATGGACTGCTGAGTGCCATTGACAACGAATTGCGGCGTGTACGCGGAATTCAGCCGGAAGGAGCGGACGTACAGCATCTGCCTCTGCGTCCATTCGTGCGACGAAAACGGATCGCGCCAGCCGAGGTGGTCCCAGTAGTCGACGTGAAAGGCGAGAGGGATCACGTCCGTTCGTGTTTTTGCCAACTGTGAAATGAATGCATCGGCCGGCGGGCAGCTAGAGCAGCCCTGCGAGGTGAACAGCTCAACAACGATCGAAAGAAAGAGCGCGTGCATGCTCGGTTGGATGCTGGATTCTACGCCGCGGTTTCTGTACCAGTGCAACGCCTCCGAGAATGATGAACATGGCCACGATGGAGATCCACGTCAGTCGCTCATTGAGAATCAGCCACCCGAGGATCACTGCGACGAGCGGATTGATGTACGCATACACCGACATGCTCGTCACGCGCATTTTGCGCAGCGCGTAAACGTACGACGTGTATGCGAGTACGGAACCGAAGATCGTCAGATACGCAAGTGCGCCGACGCCCTCAGCGGTGATTCTCAATCGCCGCGGTTCGTTCATCACCAATCCGATGATCGTGATTGCGATTCCGCCCGCGAGCATCTGAAAGGCCGACGACATCAGCGGAGGTACATCGCCGAGATTGTACTTGCCGCGAATGGTTCCGTACTGCCAGGCAAAAGATCCGACCTGCACCGCGAGCGCGCCGAGCACGAAATGAACATCGAAGGCTCCGCCCGCCCCGCCCGGCGTGACGAGCAGCGCCACGCCAACGAATCCGATGAGCATGCCGAAGGCGCGACGGCCGTCGATGCGATCGCCGTCTTTGCGCATCCTTTCCATGATCGCGGCCCAAAACGGAGCCGTGGCAACGAGCAGCGCAGCGAATCCGCTCGGCACCCATTGCTCGGCCCAGATCACCGAGAAGTTGCCGATGCTGACCATCAACAAACCGACGATCAGCAGCTCGCTGACGAGACGTTTGCTTCGCGGAATTGCCTCGCCGCGCAATCGTGCGATCGCGAAGAGCACCAATCCGGCGATGACGAACCGTGTACCGGTGAGCAGCATCGGCGGAATTGTGCGCACGGCGATGCGGATCGCCAGGTACGTCGTTCCCCAGACGATGCAGACCACCGCAAACGCCGCGTATGCGAGCGCGCGATCGCGTTTCATCAACGCGATTGTCTCAGATCGCGGCGCGTGTTTTCGCCGCCGGCTGATCCGCGCGCGTGCGCGCGACGCTCGGCCGCGGATAGCGGTACTCGACGCGATGCGTCAGCGCGCGTCGCAGATCGCGCTTCAGATACTCGATCTTCACCACTCCGTCGCCGCTCTCCAGTAGGCGTCGCAGCGCGTCGCGATCGAAGATAATCGTGCGCAGCTTGATCGAGTTTCCACGAACAGCGTATCGAATGACATCGCGCTCAGACGGGCAGGCGCGCAGCGCTGCCGGGTCGAGCACGCTGACGATGTCGGCTGCGAGTCTTGCTTCATCCATGGCGGTCATCATTCCTCCCACGCTGTACTGATGCTATAGACGACGCGTTGAGGCAAAAGTTGCGATGAAGGTGACCTTTTCACCGTTAGGAAACAGTGCGGTTGCGAAACCCAATGAAACCATTTTGGATGTTGCCCGACGCGCCGGCGCGCCGATCGGGAACTCCTGCGGCGGCATCGGCATTTGCAACCGTTGCCGCGTGCGCATCATAGAAGGATCAGAGAATCTGACTCCGCCGACCCGCTTCGAGGTCGATCCCGAACAGCGGCTCGCGTGTCAGGCCGTGGTGCTGGGCGACTGCACGGTCACGACGAGCTACTGGTGAGGACTGAGGACTCAGGACTGAGGACTGAGTCCCGCCCGCCCATCAAAAAAACGAGGTGGGTAGGATTCAGGACTACGACTCAGGACTAGGACTCAGGACTCCGACTCAGGACTAGGACTCAGGACTCAGGACCACCCGCCCGTATTGAGCGGGGGAGGGCGGGCAACTCAGTCCTCAGTCCTGAGTCCTCAGTCCTCTTTTCGTGATGAACATGCAGTCGCCGTAGCTGTAGAAACGATATTTCTCGCGAATTGCCTCGGCATATGCGCGGCGGATCGTTTCCACTCCCGCGAACGCGGACACGAGCATCAACAGCGTCGACTCCGGCAGATGAAAATTCGTGAGTAGTTTGTCGACCGCTTTGAATTCATATCCCGGCGTGATGAAGATGCTCGTCTCGCGGCGTCCAGGCTCGAAGCGGCCATCGCGAATGGCGCTCTCCAGCGCGCGTACAGTCGTCGTTCCGACAGCGACGATCGACTTCGCCGCATTCAGCTTCGCTGCCGCATCCTCGCTGATCTCGAATCGCTCCGAGTGCATGATGTGCGCAGCGATGTCCTCCACCTTCACCGGCTCGAAGGTGCCGATGCCCACATGCAGCGTGATGCGCACAACCTCGATTCCTCGGCTGGCGATGCGATCGAGACTGTCGCGCGTGAAATGCAGACCGGCAGTGGGAGCGGCGATCGCGCCCGGCTCGTTCGCGTAGATTGTCTGGTAAGTCTCGCGATCGTCAACGTAGAACCGGCTCTCAGCCGGTTCGGGCCGGCTGAGAGCCGGCCCCACGTACGGTCGGCGAATGTACGGCGGCAGCGGCATCATGCCGATGCGTTCGATCTCGGCGACATCGCCTTCGAATCGAATGACGATCGTTCCTTCGCTTTTCTCGAGAACGCGTGCGGTGAGACGATCCGAAAAGCGCAGCTCATCTCCGACGCGCACGCGCCGCGCAGGTTTGCACCACGCTTCCCACCTGTCATCCCGAGCGTTGGCGAGGAAGCTGGTGGTGTGGGGGACGCGGCTAAGTTTGCTGTTCGCGCCGCCCGAACCTCCAGGCCCCTCGCTCACGCTCGGAGTGACAGGCCTGATCAGCAGCACTTCGATCGGCCGCTGCATTGCCCCTTTCGGCTTCGCGAACAGCCGCGCCGGGATCACTCGCGTGTCATTGATGACCAGCGTGTCTTCCCGATCGAGTCGCTCCGGGAAATGTATAAAATTATCGTGAACAATTTTATCCGGCGGCGTGACTACCATCATGCGTGATCGTCCGCGTTCGCGCGGCTCCTGCGCGATCAACTCGGGCGGCAGTTCGTAGGAAAAGTCGCTGCGTAGCACTAGAATCGCGCGCGATGATACGCGCGCGCGTCATCACCTGTTCCGACGGCGTGTCCAGCGGACATCGCGAGGATCGATCGGGACCGGCGGTTCGCGAAATGCTGCAGAACAACGGGTACGAAGTCGACGCCGTGGTTGTCGTCGCCGATGACTGCGACGCAATCGCCACGGCGATCGAGAATGGCACTGGCGATGGAGCGCGACTCGTCGTGACGACAGGCGGCACGGGAATCGCGCCGCGCGATGTCACGCCCGAGGCGACGATGCGGGTGTGCGAACGGGTGGTTCCCGGATTCGGAGAGTTGATGCGCAGCACATCGCTGCAGAAAACGCCGATGGCCGCGTTGTCGCGCGCACAAGCGGCCACGCGCGGCTCGGCACTGATTCTGAATCTGCCGGGATCCGTGAGCGGAGCGAAAGAAAATTTGCAAGCAGTGATGCATTTGATCCCGCACGCGCTCGAACTGCTGACCGGCGAACGCGTGGAGCGGCATCCATGAACGTGCGCTCCGGTCTCGAAGTTCTCCTCGATGATCCGCGTCCGATCGCCGCGAAAAAAATCGGTCTGGTCACGAATCAGAGTGCCGTCACGAGCGATTTGCGTCACGCCGTGCGTGTGCTGCACGCCGGCCGCGGATGGAAGCTCACTGCGCTGTTCGGGCCCGAACACGGCATCTGGGGCGAGGCGCAGGACATGGAGCACGTCGATCACACGATCGATCCACTGACCGGACTGCCGGTCTATTCACTTTACGGCCGCGACGAAAAGGATCTCGCCCCTCGCCGCGAGGTTCTGAAGACGATCGACGCGCTGGTGATCGATCTGCAGGACATCGGGTCGCGCTACTACACCTTCATCTACACGATGGCGCTCTGCAT
>QHVY01000484.1 GCA_003223695.1 Acidobacteriota bacterium | reverse complement strand
TTCATTTTTCATTTGAAATTCGAAATTTGAATTTCATGGAAGTCCAACAAAACGGTTGGTGAGGGCGGCGGAGAAAAGACCGGAACTGAATGAAATTGAAAATTTCAAATGAAAAATTTCAAATTCAAAATGGCAGCCGCTCTTCGGCTTCTTCATTTTTCATTTGAAATTCGAAATTTGAAATTTCATGGATGTCCTATTCACGCCCTGGAGGTATCCCTACTTGACCTCGCCCAAGAGCGAGAATGCTGAAGGCTGTATCTTCTGCAAGGCAGCACAATCGAAACGGACGCGCGACACACTGACGCTCTACTGCAGCAACCAGGCGCTGGTGATGCTCAATCACACCTGATGGTCGCTCCGATCGCCCATGAGGCGCGGCTCTTCGACAGCACGGACGAGTCGCTGCGCGCGCTCATCCGGCTGACGGCCGAATCGCAGAGAATCTTGTCCGACGTTTATCATCCCGACGGATTCAACGTTGGCATGAACTTCGGTCATGTCGCTGGTGCGGGAGTGGCGGACCATTATCATCTGCACGTGGTGCCCCGATGGAGCGGCGATTCGAATTTCATGACCGTCACAGCGCGCACACGGGTGGTCCCCGAGGATCTGGACGTCACGTTCGATAAGCTGCAGCCGCACTTCAAAAAACTTCGAAAGGACTTCGCCGGATCGTGAGCCGCCGTACCATCACGGCGATCGTGCTCGCATATCTCATCCCCGGCGCAGGCCACCTTTATCTTGGCAAGCGCGCAAGGGCGATCACCTTTTTCGTCATCGTCGTGCTCATGTTCGCGATCGGTCTGGCCATCGACGGCGATCTCTACACCCTCACTCATTCCGGCGGCTCACTCCTGCGCCTTCTCGCGGCCCTCGGCTCAATGGGATCGGGAGCGCTGTATTTCATCGCGGCGGGCATGGGCGCACACGGCGACGTCACATCGATCACATACGAGCACGGGACCGCGTTCACGATTACCGCCGGCCTGATGAATCTGCTGCTGATGCTGGACTCTTTCGACATTTCCGAGGGGCGGAAGAATTGAGCCTGCTCCGAAATCATCTCGTCCTGATGTTCATTTACGCGCTGGCGACTGCCGTGTACTTCGCGTTGCTTTGGAAAAACACGCGCGAGGAGCGGATTCGATTCTTTCTCCTCGTCTTCTGCTCGCTGTTTTTCGGCGGCATTGCCCTGGCGTGGCTGATGTATCCCTTCCCATTGAAATGAGTTGTCAGTTGTCAGTTGTCGGTTGTCAATCCGACTCGGTTCACCGACAACCGACAACCGACAACCGACAACCGGGTGGAGGGCGGGTGTGAAACTCGCCATCGTCGCCGGCGAGGCGTCTGGCGATCTGCACGCATCCGAGGTCGTCCGCGAGCTGAAGAAACTCGATCCGACGCTGCAGACGTTCGGCATCGGCGGGGATCTCCTCGCGCGCGAAGGCATGCGCGTGCTGCATCATGCCCGCGAGATGGGCATCGTTGGCTTGTTCAACGTCATTCGACATCTCGGTATGTTTCGCAGAGTTCTGAACGAGATGACGGACACGATAGCGCGCGAGAAGCCCGATGCGGTGATGCTCGTCGACTACCCGGATTTCAATCTGCGGCTGGCGAAACGCTGCAAGGCGATGGGACTGCGCGTCATCTACTACATCTCGCCGCAGGTGTGGGCGTGGCGGCGGGGGAGGGTCAAGCAGATCGCCCGCGTGGTCGATCGAATGCTCGTCATCTTTCCGTTCGAGGAAGAGTTCTATCGCCAGCACAATGTGAACGTCACATATGTCGGACATCCATTGATCGACGAGATGTTGGCCGCTGGCCGTTCGCCGTTGGCCGACGCAAAATCCGCGGCCACCGGCCAACGGCCAACGGCGATCGCACTTCTTCCCGGCTCCCGCCGCCACGAGGTCCGGGCGCTGCTTCCGGCGATGCTCGACGCGATTGCGATTTTGAAAAACGATCGCGAGATCGACGCCTTCGTGATCCAGGCGCCGACGATCTCGTCGGTTGAGCTGCTGGAGACGATGCGCGGTCATCAGGAACGGCGACCCTCGAATGCGCGATCGCCGGCGTACCGGTCATCGTGATGTATCGACTCTCCAGGTTGACACACCTGGTTGCCGAGAGGCTGGTCAAGCTTCCGCATTTCAGCCTGGTCAACATCATCGCAGGCCAGAACGTCGTACCGGAGCTGCTTCAGGAAGATGTGAACGGAAAGCGAATCGCACGCGAGGTGCTGCAGTTGCTCGCGAACCGGGACCGCGTCCGAGCCGAGCTGGCTGAAGTGACCCGGAAATTGGGCAACCCCGGCGCGAGCCGGAGGGCGGCAGAGGCGATAATGAGCGCGGTACGACCATGAACGTTCTCCGGCGGCTCTACCGCTACCTCGGCCGCTATAAAGGGTGGGCGATCGTTGCCTTCGGCTCGATGATCGTTTTCGCGATGACGCAGACGGTCATGATCGCGCTTACGCAACCTCTCTTCGATCAGGTATTGACGCCGCCCGGCGCGACGCACGTGCAGACGCACGACAGCACGACGAAACAGCGCGTCCTGCAGATCATCCTCAAACGCGATCGACCGGAAGGTCAGCG
>QHVY01000147.1 GCA_003223695.1 Acidobacteriota bacterium | reverse complement strand
GCGAGCTACACACCCTCACGCGCAAGCTGGAAAAAAACCGTGATGTGACCCGCAAGCTCAACGAGCTTCAGAAGCTGGCAATCGATCTGCGGATGGTGCCCGTTGGGCAGATCTTCTCGAAGGTGTCGCGCAGCGTGCGCAAGCTCGCGCGTGAGCTGAACAAAGACATCGAGCTCGTCCTTCGAGGCGAGGACACAGAGCTCGACAAAATGCTCGTCGAGGAGATCAGCGATCCACTGATGCACATCATCCGCAACGCGATCGATCACGGCATCGAATCGCCGACGGAGCGCCTCGCGGCTGGCAAAGACGCAAAGGGACGCGTGACGCTGACGGCGTATCAGCAGGGAAACTCGGTCGTCATCGACGTTTCCGACGACGGCCGCGGCATCGATCCTCAGGCGCTGCGCAACGCAGCGGCGAAGCGCGGGCTGCCCGTCACCGAAGATCCCTACGAGCTGCTGTTCACGGCGGGATTTTCCACGGCCGCCGAAGTGAGCGAGATCTCCGGCCGCGGCGTCGGCCTCGACGTCGTGAAGAAGAACATTCAGGACCTGAAGGGAAGCATCGACGTTCTCTCCGAAGTGGGGCGCGGAACGACGTTTCGAATCATTCTGCCGATCACCCTGGCGATCATTCAGGCGCTGATCGTGCGAGCAGCCGGCCAGCAGTTCGCGATTCCGCTGACGAGTGTCGACGAGACGCTGCGCATTCACGCGGGCGAGATTCAGACCGTCGAGGCGCGCGAAGTCCTCGCTCTGCGCCACCTCACACTGCCGCTGATGCGACTCGCAGACGCGTTCATGCTCGATACGGACGGAGACGGCGACCGCAGACTCTTCGTGGTCGTCACTCGTTCCGGCGACAAACTCGCTGGTGTGGTCGTCGACGCGATCGTGCGCCAGCAGGAGATCGTCATCAAGTCAATCGGCGAGCGCCTGGCCAGAACACCGGGCATCGCCGGAGCGACGGAGATCGGCGAAGGAGAAATCGTTCTGGTCATTGATGTGGCCTCGTTGATGGAGGCTTTTGGAGGGAAGGCACGGGAGCGGCGGGCGTATGCATGAAATTTCAAATTTCAAATTTCAAATGAAGAATTCAAAATGCATGCTGGGTCAATTTTCAATTTTTCATTTGAAATTCGAAATTTTTAATTTCAATGTTTGAAGAATTCTTTGGTTTCGCCACGAAGCCATTCGGGGCAACGCCCGAGAGCGGCGGTCGTATGCATGAAATTTCAAATTTCAAATGAAGAATTCAAAATGCATGCTGGGTCGATTTTCAATTTTTCATTTGAAATTCGAAATTCTTAATTTCAATGTTTGAAGAATTCTTTGGTTTCGCCACGAAGCCATTCGGGAAAACGCCCGATCCAAGCTTCCTGTACGAAAGCGCACAGCACCAGGAGGCGCTGGCGCGGCTGGAGTACGCCGTTGACGAGAAAGAGCTCGCCGTGCTGGTCGGCGAAATCGGATCGGGCAAGACGACGCTCTCTCGCGCGCTGATCGACCGCATCGGCGATGCCCGTCCCGTCGTGCTGCTCATCAATCCGCGCCTGACGCCAAATCAGTTGCTGCGCTCGATCGCCAATGGACTCGGTATCAAGCCGGCGAAGCTGCGCAGCGATTTGCTCGATCAGATTCACGCGAAGCTCGTCGAGCTGTACGAGAGTCGTCGTGAGCCGGTGTTGATCATCGATGAGGCGCAGCTTGTTCCGAGCAAGGCGACATTCGATGAGATCCGGTTGCTCACGAATTTCCAGCTCGACGATCAAAATCTTCTGTCCGTGCTGCTGATCGGACAGCCGGAGCTCGACTGGCGTCTCGATCGCGCGGCATACGCGCCGCTTCGACAGCGCATCGGAATGCGCTACTCCCTCGGCCCGCTCGCGCTCGAGGAGACGCTTTGCTACATCGAGCATCGCCTTCGGATCGCCGGCGCAAGTCGCAATCCGTTCAGCCGTTCGGCGATGGAGCAGATCCATGCGCTCAGCGGCGGCATCCCCCGCCTGATCAACACGCTCGCGACGACCGCGCTGCTCGATGCCTTCGGCGACGACGCAGAAGTCATCGAGCCGCCACGCATCGCCTCGGCGGCACGCGAGCATCGGATGGAAGCGCCGGGAACTTTATCCTGACGCCGACCCCGAGCAGAGCGAGGGGGAGGCGGAAGGATCTTCGGTGGAGCAGGCACTCGGCGAATCTCACCGGAGATCCTTCGGCGCTTTGCGCCTCAGGATAAACTGAACGGAAGCGCATGGTTGACCTCGCGAAGATCCGCAAGAGGGCGAAGGAGAAGAAAAGTGTAGCGGCGGGCTTTAGCCCGTCCGACGGCGGCCTGAAGGCCGCCGCTACACCAGAAACGAAGCTCGAACAGTTTCTCACAACAGTGGGCACGCCGCGTTTTGCCGAAGAGGCTCCGGTCGAGACAGCCGGCGACGAAATTGAGCTGCTCACGTTCATCCTCGGCGCGGAGCGATACGCGATCGATCTAGAGAACGTCGCTGAAATCAGCGAGGCGCGCCCGGCAACGCGTGTTCCAAATGCGGCTTTGAACACCGTCGGCATTTTTTCACTTCGCGGAGCGATCGTGACGCTGCTCGATATTCGCTCGCAATTGAAACAGCCGCCGCCGAAGGGTGATCAACGGATCATCGTCGTCCATGATGGAGCGGGCCTCGCAGGCTTCGAAGTCGATCGCGTTCTTCGGCCGGCGAAAATCGATCGATCGGCCATCGAGCCGCAGCCGGTTGTTACTCCCGGAGAGGAGAGCGATTTCATTCGCGGAGTGGTTCGCAACGAGAACGCGTTGACGATCGTTCTCGATTTGGCGAAGCTGTTGATGTAGTTGTTAGTTGTCCGTTGTCAGTGTCGAGGGCGGGGACAACCGAGAAACTACCGAAAACTGACAACTGATTTACGAATATGAGTGCTAACCCCGAACTGATCCAGCAGGCCCGCTCCGCGGATCCTGACATGCGCCAAAAGGCGGCGTATCTCGTGTCGCACTCGAGCGACGCCGGCGATTTCCCGCTCATGTTCGAGCTCCTCGGCGACAAAGACTGGCGCGTGCGCAAAACAATCGTTGATGGTTTTGTGCGCGATCCGCGTGGCGAGGTCATCGAGCGTCTGCTCGACGCGCTCGGAGATCCGGAGAATGCCGGCCGCCGAAACTCGGCGACCGAAGCGCTGGTGAGGATCGGCGAGGCGACCGTGCCGGCGATCGTGCAGCGATTGCGATCGCACCCGGAGGCAGGCGTGCGCCTGGCGCTGGTGAACCTTCTCGGCGATCTGCGCAGCGACGATGGATTCGAAGTGCTCCGCGAGACGCTGGAAAACGAGAGCGACATCAATGTGGCCTCGTCGATCATTTCCTCGCTCGGAAAATTTCGAGACGCCGCGGCCATTCCGCCTCTGCTGCGGATTCTGCAGCGCAGCGACATGTGGTTGAAATTTCACGCCGTCGAGGCGCTGGGCGAGATCGGCGACCGCGCCGCGCTGCCGGCGATCCTTCCCCTCTACGCGGAGAAATCCCTCCGCAAGCCGGTGCTCGAAGCGATTGGAAAAATCGGCGACGCCGGAACAATCAATTTCCTTCTAAAGGTCGTCTCTGAAGAGGAGAAGCTGAACGTAACTGCGCTGCGGGCTTTGGTGCGAATCGCGGAAGCGGACCGTCCGCGCATCGTGGAGAAAAACGAGCGCGAGCTGATCCAGCGCAATTTCCGGACGTCATTTCCGGCATCGAAAGTCGACGAGCTGATCGACCAGGCGCAATCGACGGCAAAACGCGACGTTCGCGCCTTCATCCTCAAGCTCCTCGGCTGGTCGGGAGATGAGCGGGCCATTGCGGTGCTCCTCTCATTTCTCGATCAGCCGGAGACCGCAGAAGTGGCCGCACAGGCGCTGATCGATTTCGGTCCGCTGGCGGTTCCGCCGATTCTCGACGCCTTGCAGAACGCGCAGGAGGATGAAGTCATCGCCCTGGAACTGCGCGTGATCAACGCCATCGGCAGCACGGAGTCGATCGGTGCCGTCCTGCCGTTCCTCGATCACGAAAACGCGATGATCCGCCGCATGGCGATCGAGACGCTCGGGGAGTTGATGCACCCGTCGCCTGTCGATTATTTGCTGGCAAAACTCGATGACTCGGATGTCGGCGCACAACAGGCGGCCGTGAACGCCGTGTCGGCGCTGGTGAGCGCATTTCCGGAGATCAAAGCCGACGTGCTTTCGAAGATTCGCCGGCTGCTGCAGTCAAAGTCGGTGCCGGCCAAGCTCAATTCATTATCAATTTATGTAAACATTCAAGGTGAAGGATATCATGATGAATTATTGCTGGCGTCGAAGGACAGCGATTCAACGATCCGCCAAAAGGCCGTCTCGCTCATGGGGAAATTCAGCGAGGAGCGTTTTGGCGATCAACTCGTGCTGTCGCTCGCGGATGAATCTGCGTCCGTGCGCCTCGCGGCGATCAACGCGGTCGTCCGCCTGCGGCCGGAGAAGGGGATTGAACCGCTGATCAGCTCACTCGAAGACAGCGACGTCTGGATTCGCACCGCGGCGGCGCAGGCTTTGGGCGAATACGGGCACGCTGCGGCAATCGAACCGCTGATGCGTCATCTGGAGAGCGATCTGCCGCCGGTGCGCATCGCGGCGATCGAGGCGCTCGGCAAGAGCGGACAGGCGAGTGTGCGCAACGTGCTCTTTCGCTGCACGACCGATCCGGACATCGAGATTCGCCGGGCAGCCGTTCTCGCGCTTGCGCGCGTGCCGGGCGAAGAGGTTTTCCGCCGGCTGATGGATTCGATGAGCGATCACGACTGGAGGATTCGCGCTGCCGCCGCGGCTGCTCTCGGGATTCGCGCCGACTCAAAGGCGCTTTCCTCGCTGCACCGCGCGTTGGAGGACTCCGACACGTACGTCCAGGAATCTGCGGTCCTCGCGCTGGACAAGATCGCTGATCGTTCTTCGTTTCCGCATCTGCTGAAAGGTCTCGAGAATCCGGCGATACTCGACAACATCGGGGACGCTCTCATCAATCACAAGAATCTCTATCGCGATCTGCTCGAAGAAGCGTGGCGGACCGCCGACAGCCGGCGCGAAGCGATCATCGCGGCGATTTTGTCGGCGATGAAAACGGAGGGAGCGCAGTCGTGACTGTTACTCATGTCATCCCGACCCTGAGCGCAGCGAAGGGGAGGGACCTGGTGGCGAGGGCGGCACGAAAATCGACATTGGCGCTCCGCTCGGGATGACATCGTCATCATGTCCCCCTTCGACTTCTCGCTGAATCATCACCTCGAGCTTCCGGATGATGTGTTCCGCCTGCTGCGCGATGCGATCTACCGCCGCACCGGAATCTGGTTTGGCGACTCATCGAAATACCTGCTGCAGAAGCGGCTGTCGCCGCGCGCGCGGGAGCTGAACTTCGAATCGTTTCAGAAGTATTTCTACTTCCTGCAGTACGACCCGCGCGCCGGCGCCGAATTCGACGAGATTTCCGATCTCGTGACGACCAAAGAAACCTACTTTTTCCGCGAACCTTCGCAGCTCACGGCCTTTGTCGACGAAATTGTTCCTGATATATTGTCACGAAAAGGAGTGAGGAAAATCAGGGTGTGGTCCGCGGGATGCTCGACCGGCGAGGAGCCATACTCCATCGCCATCCTCCTGCAGGAATCACGCGCCTTCGAACGCGTTGCCTTTGACATCTTTGCCAGCGACATCAGCCAGCAGGTGCTGGTGCGCGCGCGTAAGGGACAATATCGCGAAGCCGCATTTCGCGCGACCGATCCGGACATTCGCGACAAGTACTTCTCGCGCGAAGAGGATGGCTCTTGGCGCATCCGCGACGAGATCCGCAATCGCGTGTCCTTCGGCCGCCTCAACCTCTACGACGAGCCGCGCGTCTCCCTCCTCGGTTACGTCGACGTGATCTTCTGCCGGAACGTGATCATCTATTTCGACGACTCCTCGAAGCGAATGGTGATCAACAGCTTCTACAATCGCCTCATCGACGGCGGCTATCTGCTTCTCGGTCATTCCGAGTCGCTGATCTCGCTCTCGACGCAATTCAAGTTGCAGCATCTGCGAAATGACATGGTCTACCAAAAGTAGGGCACGACTGCGTCGTGCCGAATCCCCGGAGTGCGGCACGGCGCAGCCGTGCCCTACACGATGATCAAAGCATTGGTTGTTGACGACAGCGCGTACAACCGTGTGAGCATCTCGCGCATGCTCGAGTCTGACTCGCGCATCAAGGTCGTCGCCACGGCGATCAACGGTGAGGATGCAATCAAGCAGGTGATGCGGCACGAGCCGGATGTCATCACTCTCGACCTCGAAATGCCGGTGATGGATGGCTTCTCATTTCTGCGCTGGCTGATGCAAAACCGTCCGACCGCGGTGATCGCCGTTTCGTCGCGCTCGAACGACCGCAGCGTGTTCAAAGCGCTCGAGCTCGGGGCGATCGACTTCATTGCCAAGCCGGGCGGAAATGTGTCGCCAAGGCTCGAGGAGATTCAGACGGATTTGGTGTCGAAGGTTCTGCAGATCGGCGATCTGCGCATCGAGAATATCAAGAAGCGTGTAGAGGCGGGCTTCAGCCCGCCTGCACCGGCTGAAGCCGGTGCCTACACATTGATCCAGCTTGTGGCCATCGGCTGCTCCACTGGCGGTCCGCCGGCGCTGCAGCATCTCTTTGAGTCACTGCCGTTGCTGCCCCTGCCGATCGTGGTGGCGCAGAGCAAGTACGCGGTGAAGGAAGCCGTACATGGCGAGCCGCTCGGTGTGGGCGTGGTGTACGTCGCGCCCGGCGGCATGGTGACAGAGGTGCAACGCAGCGCGGACGGTTTGCGCGCGCGCATTGTTGCGCCTGGACCAAATGATCTCTATGCGCCGTCGGTCGATCGCCTCTTCGGCAGCGCCAGCGACACGTGCGGCGAGCGGATGATCGCCGTGATCATGACCGGCATGGGAGACGACGGCGCGGAAGCGATTCGAAAAGTGCGCCAGCGGGGAGGGAAAACGATCGCCGAATCGCCCGATACGGCGATCATTTTCGGGATGCCGAATCAGGCCATCAAGACCGGCGCGGTCGATCAAGTCCTGCCGCTAAACGAAATCGCCGGAGCCATCGAACGGCTGTGTTACCCTCGCGTGAGTAGAGATGAGCGACGAATCGAGAGCTGAGAAGTTTCTCGAGTTGTTCAACAAAAGCCGGGAGTTCACTGAGGAGCTCCTGCGTGAAAATGAGCGGTTGCGGAACGAGCTGGGCGCGCTCGAGGAGCAAAACAAGGATTACGCGACGCGCTACACCGAGATCGAAGAGCAGAACAACAATCTCGCCAGCCTGTACGTCGCCAGTTATCAGCTCCACTCCACGCTCGACTTTCGCGAAGTAATTCATGTGGTGCAGGAGATCATTCGCGATCTCATCGGCGGCAAGTCCTACGCGATCCTGCTGCTGGACGAAAAGACGAACGAGCTGCAGACAATCGCCTGTGACGGCGAGGATCAAATGCCCGGCGTCGAGACCATCTCCGTCCGCCTCGGCGACGGAATCCTCGGCGAAGTGGCGAAGCGCGGTGAGAGTTACTACCTGCATCGCGACGACGAGAACGCTAAGCCTTCACTGCAACGTCCGCTCGCCGCGGTGCCGTTGAAGATCAAGGATCAGGTCATCGGCGTCATCGCCATTTACAAACTGCTGGTGCAGAAGCACGCGTTCACCGCCGTCGACTACGAGCTCTTCGCACTGCTCGCGGCGCACGCGGCCACGGCCATTTTCTCCGCGAAGCTCTACTCGCAATCCGAGCGGAAGCTCAACACGATTCAAAGCTTCCTCGATTTGCTGACGACGACATCGTGATGTTCACCTCCAACGCGAAATTTCTGATCGTCGAAGACTCGCCGACCATGCGGCAGCTCATCGCTTTTTCGCTGAAGCGCTTTCAGAATATAGAGATCATCGAGGCTGTCGACGGACTCGATGCGCTGCGCAAGCTCGCCGGACCCGAGAAAATCGATCTGATTCTCACCGACATCAACATGCCGGTGATGGACGGGCTCAAGCTCGTGTCGATGGTCCGTCAGAACGCCCAACTAAAAACCATTCCGATCATCATCATCACCACCGCCGGAGCAGAAGAAGATCGCGAGCGCGGCCTGGCCCTCGGCGCCAACGCGTACATCGCCAAGCCGATTCAGACCTCGCATCTGATCAAGACCATTTCGGAGTTGCTTGCGGTATGACGCCCGCAGAGGCGTCATCCTGAGCCGCGAAGACGGCGAAGGATCTCAGGAGGCGACGCAGCCGCGCATTTTGAGATCCTTCGCTCCGCTCAGGATGACGACGATCGGCATCGCGACGCTTTTCCTCGCGCCGCGAATCGCTCTTCTCTTTGCGCGGCAGCCGTTTTTCGACGAACTCTTTACGCGGTGGATTTCGGCGCGGTCATTCGAGGGAATCCTCCAAGCGCTTCGATACGATTCCGGACCGCCGCTGTACTACTTCATCATTCACGCGATCGGCGATCCGCCGATTCTCGTGATCCGCTCGGTTTCGCTGCTCTTCAGCGCCGTCCCGCTGATTTGGCTTCTGAAGACGCGTCGATACGGCGCCGCTGCGCTGCTGTCGGTTTTTCCGCCGGCGGTGTTGTTCGCGGTCGACGCGCGCTCGTACGCGCTCTGCGCGATGTTCGCGGCGCTCGGCATCTTCGCTCTTGAATCGGAGAAGCCTTATGCCGCCGCGTGGCTCTTTCTCGCCGCCGCGTATTCGCACTATTACGGCGCGTTGTTCTTCCCGCTGATTCTGTGTGGGGACCGGCTTCAGCCGGTCCTTGGCCGGCTCAAGCCGGCGGCGATCTTGATTCTTTTCGCTCCCGGTGCGTGGCTCGCGCTCCATCAGCCGCGCGAATCGATGGCCTGGCTCTCGGTCTTCTTCCACTACCCCGATACACTTTTCGCCAAGCCGCCGGAGTGGCTATTGGTGATCGGCGCCGCAGTCGTGGTGCTTGCGATGTACCGGCTCGAGCGTTATGCGGCGATGACGTTCATTCCGCTCGTGCTGGCGGTGGCGCTGGGGATTTATTTTCCGCTTCGATTCGAATCGATGATCGCTGTCCCACTCGTCCTCTGGTTCGCACAAATTGCGCGGCGCGAGATCGTTGCGCTTCTCGTCGCCGTCGGCATGGCAATCTGCGTCTTCGGAATCATCGATCACGCGGAGCGGCCAGTGGACGCCTACCGTGACGCGGCAATGCACGCGCGAACGCTCCCCGGACCGGTCATCGCGAGCGGCTATCTCTATCTCGAAACGATTACCTTGCGCCCGGCGACCGCCTTCCCGGCCGAACAGGCTCTTCATCCCGGGTGGCGGGCGACGGCCACATCGGGAAGCGATCTACCGTCGGGGACGTTCATCTGGGTAGGTGAGCTGCGCGCTCCGGAGCTGGCCATCATCGAGGCTTCGCGACGAGTGACTCCGCTGTACGTC
>QHVY01000146.1 GCA_003223695.1 Acidobacteriota bacterium | reverse complement strand
CGTGGGCGAAATCACCGCCAGCCGCGCCGGTCATGCGCTGCACTCGCGATTCGTGGCCAAGGTCCTCGCTGCTGCCGCTCGTGCCGAAGAGGACCTCGGCGAGACTGCACCGACCGAAACGGCATTCGCATAATCTTGCGAAGTGTGGTAAAAAAACCACACCTTGCGGTTTCTCCTCATTTATCTGCTTCCGGCTGTTGCGCTTGCGGCGGATCCACGCATTGACAACCTCGCGGCAACAGCGGCGAATGGAAAGGTAAGCGTCCGCTTCGCCCTCACGAACGGCTTTGAGCGCCAGGAGGTCATTCAAGCGCTTCAGAGCGGCGTTCCGACCAGCTTCGGCTACGTCGTAGAGATCTATCGTGACCGGCCGAATTGGTTCGACGAGGGCATCGACCGCGCGCACATCGAAGTCATCGCCACGTTCAATTCTGTTACCCGCGAGTACCTGATGAACTATCGCCGCGACCGCCGCCTGGTCCGCTCGGAAACATTTACAGATCTGGCGACGCTACAAAAGCGGATGACCACGATCGACGAGCCGGACCTCTTCGATATCGGCATGCGGCGGCCGTACAAGCTGCGAGTTCGGGCGAAGGCAGACCTGATGCGCGACTGGCTCCTGTACTTCATTCCACGGGAGATGTCGACGCACTGGCGATCGGTTCGTGTCGAAGTTGCTGAGGGGAAGCCGTGAAGCTGCCCGCGTTCGTCGACCGCCACCGCAAAGATCCGCGGTTCATCGTCACCATTCCTCTGCTCGTCCTTGCGGCAACGAGTCTCATCTATTACGCGATTCAAAAAGCGAAGGAGCTGTCGCCGGAGGCGTTGAGCAGTCAGGTTCTGCTGTTCGTCCTCTGGAACATCAACGTCCTTCTCATCCTCGGCATCGTCTTCATGCTGCTGCGCGGCGTCGCGAAACTGATTCTCGAGCGGCAGCGGGGAATCATCGGCTCGCGGTTCCGGACGAAGCTGGTGATCACGTACATGATGCTGTCGCTCGTCCCGGTCGGCCTCTTGTTCTTTGTGGCCACCGATCTTCTGCGCGTCTCGATTGACCGCTGGTTCAACACGCCGGTGCGAAAAATCCTGCAGAACGGCGAAGCGATCGCGCAGATGGCGCAGGATCAGGCGGCGGCGAACGCCGCCGCCGCGGCTCGCGAAATCGCCATGACACCCGGCGCCACCGATCCGGCGCGGATCGACGCGGTGCTCAACCGAGTGCAGCAGTTTCACGTCGTCGACATCGTCGGCGTCTATCGTGACGGCGCAATCGTGAAAGTGATTGCCAATCCTCGTGCCCCCATTCAGGAAATTGGCGAGCCGCCGAAGAAATTCTTCGAAGACGTCGCCGCGCACGGCAGCGCGATCAAGATCGATCTCGGCGCAAGCGGGAAGTGGATCCGCTCGGCTACGCGAGTCGGCACCACGCCGTACGCGGCGATCGCCGGTGTCTTCATTCCCGCGACGATGAGCCGACTCATCGACGAGAGCATCATCCTGCACAAGAATTTTCAGCAGCTCGATGCGCAGCGGCCGGCATTGAAAGCGTCGCAGACCTCGCTCTTTCTCGCAGTCACGCTGGCGATTCTCTTTTTTGCGCTATGGCTTTCGATTTACGCGTCGCGCCGCATCACCATTCCCATCAAGGCACTCGCCGAGGCGACGAGCAAACTCGCGGAGGGGGGATATGGATCGCGGGTGGACGTGCAGGGAACCGACGAAGTGGGGCGACTGATCGAGTCGTTCAATCAGATGTCGCTGCAGCTCGATGAGCAGCGCCAGGCGCTGACGCAAACGAATCAGTATTTGTCCACTGTGCTCGAAAGCGTCTCCGCCGGCATCATCGCCTTCAGCGATGACTTCCATCTGCTGAGCATCAATCGCGCGGCGCTGCAGATGCTGCAGATCGAAGAGCCCGAGCCGCGCGCGGCGATGTCCGAAATTCTCACCCGTGAGCTGCAGATTCTCGATCGCGCGATTCGAGATCTGACCACGCGCGGCCGCACGTGCGAGGTCACACTCATCCGCGCCGGCGAGCTGCGCTATCTCGAGCTCTCGCTGGCCCGCCTAACCAGCGGGGAGGAAGGGTGGGTGCTGGCGATCGAAGACTCCACACAGCTCGTGCAGGCGCAGAAGCTCGCCGCATGGAATGAAGCCGCGCGGCGAATCGCGCACGAGATCAAGAATCCGCTGACGCCGATTCAGCTCTCCGCCGAGCGCATCGCGAAGAAGTTTCAGAACAACGAAGCCGACGCGCCTCAGGCAATCGACGAAGGAACGAAAACGATTGTGTCCTTGCGCGCATGCCGGCCGTGCATCTGCGGCACGCACAGCTAGCGGATATCCTGCAACAGGCGGCAAGTCTTTATGGCGACGTGAAACGGGGCGTCACGGTTTCCGTAACTGTCGATCCGGAAATCGAACTGCTCATGGATCCGGAGCAAATTCGCCGCGCGGTCGGCAATCTGCTGAACAACGCAGTCGAAGCGACCGACTCCGGCGAGATTCGCGTCACGGCGCGCCGTGCGCCGCATCGCGTGGTCATCGAAGTCGCCGATCCTGGCCGCGGCGTTCCCGATCGCGACAAAGAGAAGTTGTTTCTTCCGTATTTTTCGACAAAGGGACGCGGCACCGGCCTCGGCCTGGCCATTGTCCATCGCATCGTGAACGATCACGACGGACGCATTTCCGTGCACGACAACTATCCGAGGGGGACGAGATTTGAAATTGAACTGCCGGCTTGAGGTTGGCCGTTGGCTGTTGGCCGTTCGCCGAAGAGCACCTCGGCCAACGGCCAACGGCGAACGGCGAACGAATGGCAAAAATCCTCATCGTTGACGACGAACAGTCCATCCGAGCGACTCTGGCGAAGATCCTCGAGGATGAGGGTCACCGCACCGCCGTCTGCGAGTCGGGTGAAGAAGCACTGGCGCAGGCAGCGCGAGACGAATTCGATTTGATCATGCTCGATCTCTGGCTGCCGGGCGTCGATGGCATGGCGGTGCTCGAGCGTTTGCACGCTGCGGGCGCGCCGCCAGTCATCGTGATCTCAGGCCACGGCAACATCGACACCGCGGTCCGCGCCACCCGCCTCGGTGCCTATGATTTTCTCGAAAAGCCACTGTCGCTGGAGCGCGTGGTGCTGACGATTAGCCACGCTCTCGCCGATCGCAAGCTGCGCGATCAAGTCCGCGATCTGCGGCGATCGCTTTCCCTCGACGAGCTTTTGATCGGTGAGAGCGACGCGATGCGCGCCCTCGAGCAGCAGATTCGAAGTGCAGCGCCTTCGAACAGCCGGGTGCTCATCACCGGCGAGAACGGCAGCGGCAAGGAGATCGTCGCCCGCACGCTGCATCGATGGTCCCATCGCGCGGAGCAGGCATTCGTCGACGTCAACTGCGCGGCAATTCCCGAGGAGCTGATCGAGTCGGAGCTCTTCGGTCATCGCAAAGGCGCATTCACCGGCGCAATCGACGAGCGCAAGGGAAAATTCGAGCTCGCTGATGGCGGCACGCTCTTCCTCGATGAAGTCGGAGATATGAGCGTGCGTACGCAAGCAAAGGTGCTGCGTGTGCTGCAGGAGCAGACATTTCAAAAGGTCGGTGGGCAGCAGGCGATCACCGTCGATGTGCGCGTCATCGCGGCGACGAACAAAAACCTGGAAATCGAAATCGGGCGAGGCACCTTTCGCGACGATCTCTACTACCGTTTGAACGTGATTCCCATCGATGTCCCGCCCTTGCGCGCTCGCGGGAACGATGTCAATCTGCTCGCCGAACATTTTCTCCGCCGCTTTGCGGCCGAGACGGGAACGCCGCGCAAGCGGCTGTCGAGCGGCGCGGCCACAAAACTGAAGGGATATCACTGGCCGGGCAATGTGCGCGAGCTGCGCAATGTCATCGAACGGCTGGCCATTTTGTTGCGCAGCGACACGATCGAAGCGGAGGATGTTCAGCTCGGCACGCGCACTGCGGCGCCTGCGGAAATCCCAGCTGAGCTGACGCTGAAAGAGGCGCGCGACGCGTTCGAAAAACAGTTCATCCTGGCGCGTCTGCGCGATTTCGCCGGCAACGTCTCCCGCACCGCCGACGCTCTCGGCGTCGAGCGCTCGAACCTCTACCGCAAGCTGCACGCGTACGGAATTACGGTGGAACGACCTTGAGAATTCTCACCACAGAACCACAGAGGACACGGAGAATCTCTGTGATCTCTGTGTCTCTGTGGTGAAGCGGTGCTTCGCATGAACTGAAAGGAATTACGGTCGAGCGACCATAGTTCTTGACAGGGCGTCCAGGGATTCCTACCCTACGCCAGCACGCGGGCATAACTCAGTTGGTAGAGTGCGACCTTGCCAAGGTCGATGTCGCCGGTTCGAGTCCGGTTGCCCGCTCCAAAGAATTCACGTCGAGGCCGCGGAAACGCGGCCCGTTTCTTATTCCGGCACGTCGGGCCAGTCTCCCGGAGGTCGTCTGCTGTCACAAGCTGACTCCGGCGTCTTCTGGCAGCGGGCGGTCTGCACGCAGGCGACATATGCGTCCCATTGCTTCTTGAGACACTCGTCATTCTTGCTTCGCAGATCGTTGACGATCTTCGAGTACTCGTCAAATTGCTCGAACGCACGTGCCATGGTGAGGATGTACGACTGCGCGCTGCTGATCGTCTCCTGCGAAAGAGGGGCATTACACTGGTCGAGCTTTTCCAGGAATGCCTCCGCATTCCCCTGGTCCAGGTGATAGAGCTCGACGAACTGCTTCACGGCTTCGGCGAGCATCTGCAGGTTCTTCAGCTCCGCCGGTTTTTTCGCTAGCGCCAGAGGATCACCGTTGTAGAGGGCCTTCATGAACTTGTTGATCAGCTCCAGTTGCTCCTTGACTTCCTTCGCCTCGGCAGCCACTTCGCCTTCAGCGCCGATAAGGGGAATGTCCGCTGCCATGATGACCTCGAGCGCGAGCTGCGCTGCGTCCCAACCTGTGCATGCCAGCATCGCTTTGACGAAGTCGGACTGGTGCGGATCTGCCTCGCGGCGAGTCTTTTGGTATTCACTCCATTTGGAGTTCATTTTGTTGATCAGGGCAACCTCTTCGTTCTCGCAGACTTGAAGGAGGCCATCGGCGATGGCGGTTCCGCCGCACGGATTGGTTTCCGGTTCGGGCGGCTCGTCCTTGCAGGGCACATCGTCGCGACAGAGACTCCATCGAACCTGACGCTCGTGATGGAATCCGTTTTCGTCCCACGATCTGTGAAACGCGCCATGCATGCGGCCACTTGCGCCGTCGATCGTGCGCACTTCCGGATCACATACGGGTTGAGCACACCCAGTCAGCGGATTCTTGCCAATCAATGCGATGCCGAAAGGTTGTTCCTTAGTATGGGAGTATTCCTTACGCCCGCCGGCGTCCACTGTCCAACTGTGACAGTCGACGGAAAACTTATCCGCCGAAGGCGCGGGAGTGTCCAGGATGTAGCGCGGTTTGCCGCGGACGATCGGAAAACCGATCCACGGTGTGGTGTCATCGGCGGCATCGTTGATCCAAATCCACTGCGCGCGACCGTAGCCTTCCTGTCCCGGTTGAAGAGTCAGGGTCAGGTTGCCGCTGCCGTGGCACTGATTGCCGCCCGATGTGAATGTGTCATTTACGGTGTAGTCCGTGTGAATCTCGGTCCCTTCCGGTTCTAGATCGATGATGGTTCCGTAGCGCTCGCCGCGCGGCGGCCGGATCAGCGGTGAGATGAATTCCCGCAGGTGTGCAGTGATGTCGGTTTCTTGCTCGGTCAGCATCGAGCTGCCGGAATCGGAGGTCGTCACGCGCGTACGAACGTGAATCTGCCCAGACCAGAGATGGCCGCGCTGGCCGCCCGGCTTCGGATGATCTCCGCTGCTGCCCTGTGTTCCTTTGTCGCCGGCGCTTCCGCCGCTGGAGCCGCCGCCGGAGCTGCTCCCTTGCTTCCCTTTGTCCCCGCCACCTCCGCCGCCTCCCGAACCGCCGCCAGTAGTCTTGTCGCCACCGCTCTTGCCGCCGGAACCGCCCTCCGTGGTCGTGATGGTTGTCGTCGTCGTTTGCGGCGGCGCGACAAGCGCACCGGCCAGGTGAATCCATTCCACGTTCTCGCGATCGAACGAATCACCTTCGATGTCGACTTCTCCCAGGCTCAAGCCGACGAGGTGGCCTTTCTCGATCGAGCCATCGCGCAGATGAACCTCGTCTTCCGACGCGTCCTTGACCGCCGGCGGTTTGACCGAGTCTGTTGCCAGTCCAATCCAGGCGATCACCTCCCGCGTGTAAGGGACCGTTCCCAATGTGCAACTGTCGGAATCGCAGACTTTGATGAGTCCTTTGTGCGCGTCGCCGCTTCGCAAAATCAGAACATCATGACTCTGCGGGTTGAGGCGAGGCGGTGCCGGATGGATCTGAGCCAGAAGAGCGAGCGCGCTCAACTGCATCGCGGATGCGAATGTCACGGTTGGAGAAGTTTAGTGGATCTGAGGCCTTTTCATTTCAGGTAACGATCGAACCAGTCGATCATCCGCAGGATCGTGTCGATCTGATTCTCGCGCTTCACGAAGCCGTGACCTTCATTGGGATAGTAATGAGCATCGACCGTTTTGCCGGCGTTTTTCAAAATGGAGACGACCTGCTGCGCTTCCTCCTTTGGAACGCGGATGTCGTTCTCGCCCTGGAGCACGAGCAGCGGTGCGGTGGCATTCGTCAGATATTTGATCGGCGACGCCGCTTCGTAAACTGCGCGATCTTTCACTGGATCACCCATCAGAGATTTCTCGTATTCTTGCAGCGCGGGGTCTTCGTGCTGCAGCATCGTGTACCAGTCGACGATTCCGAATAGCTCGACCGCCGCGGCCCACACGTTTGGCGTTTTTCCGATGGCCATCAGCGTCATGTAGCCGCCGTACGATCCGCCAGTGATGCCGATTTTTTTGGGATCGACATACCCGGTGGCTGCGAGAAACTTCGCCGCGTACACCTCGTCCTGCAAATCTCCACCGCCGAGGTCCTGGAAGTTCATCTTCTGGAAGGCGAGGCCGTACCCCGTCGATCCTCGCACGTTCGGCGCGATGACCGTGTAGCCGCGCGAGACGAGGGCGATGACGTTGCGGCTGAAGGCATCGGTGGTCTGTCCGGTCGGGCCTCCGTGCGGCAAAACGATTCCGGCGTTCTTCCCGTTGCGCTCGAGATTGAACGGAACCCAGAGGAATGCGCTGATGATCGTGCCGTCGAAGCTTTTGTAGTGCACGAGCTGCGAAGGAGGCAGAGGAGTGGCGTCGAGACTGGCGATCGCCGAATGCGTGAGTTGCGTCGCGCGATTCGAGCCGAGGTCGTAAACCCAGAAGTCCGCCGGCTCAGTTGCGCTTTGATGCGCGACGAGCAGCCGATTACCGTCCGGACTGAATGCCGTTGGCCGGCCGGAAAGCGAATTGACGCCGGCGGGAACGGTCAGCTTGCGCGATACGCCACCGGACGTGCTCGAGATGTAAACGTCGGTCCGGCCATCCTCATTGACGATGTAGGTCAGCCACTTTCCGTCAGGCGAAAAATTCACCGATCCAGCTTCCCACTTCAAATCGGTGATCCATGTCAGCTTCTTTGACGCGACGTCGAGGAGGCCAACGTTGTCGTAGCCGCCTTTCTCGTTCGATGTCACGAGCAGAGTCTTTCCGTCGGGAGAAACGGCGCTGGCGCCAATGGAGACTCTGCTGTTCGGCGTCAGGTTTTCAGCAGCACCGGTGGCGGCGTCGATTCGGTAGATCTCGCCGATGGTTCCGTCGGGGTTGGAGCGATTGGCAAAGAGTGTTTTTCCGTCCGTGGTCCAGGTGGTGACGTTCCACGAGCGCGTTTGGTCTTTCTCGTTCGTCAGATTGCGAACCGCTTTCGTTGCCAGATCGATCACCGCAACATCAGTCGTCGGCGCAGTTGTCGGCTTCCAACCGATCGCCAGGCGCGACGAATCGGGCGAGAATTGAGCTCCGGTCTCGGAGACGTTCGCAGTGTTCGTGATGTTGACCGGCGCGCCTCCTGCAGCGGGAACTACGTAGAGGTCGTAGGCCTCATTGCCAGCGCGGTCCTGCTGCCAGACGATCCACTTGCCGTCCGGCGACCACATCGGCGCGAGCTGCCGGTCATCCGACACCGCGAGCTGCACCGGCCATCCGCCGCTTGCGTTCACTTTCCAGAGATTGAAACGGCCGGTGAGATTCGTGCCGAAGACGATCTCTTTTCCATCCGGCGACCACGACGAGCCGCTGATGCTTCGGCTGAAAAAAAGATCATCAATGGGAACCGGATGCGCATCGGGATTGCGCGCAGAGGTGATCGTCGCGGGGTCGGTGATCGTCCGCTCTTCGGGCGAGCGAGCGAAGACGAATGCGAGCGATGCGGCGGCGAGGAGGAGAGTGAAGCTTCGCATGGGCGCGAATCATATCGTCCATTTCCATGGGCGGTGCGAATCGCTGATCGGGCGAAATGCATCACGGTAATATGTAATGATAAAGCGTATGCCTGTCCAGTAAAGCGAGAGGACGTCGTAGCGAATCTCTCCAGAATGCGGACGGTGCGCGAGATATTCGCCGGCGAGGCGAACGAGTCGTAGCTGCTTGACGCGATCAACGGCTTCGTAGCCTTCACCGGCGGCGAGGCTCTGTCGCGCCTTCACTTCAACGAAGGCGAGCACCCGTCTGCGGCGTACGATCAGATCGATTTCGCCGTTTCGCAGCCGCACATTGCGAGCGACGATCGAATATCCCCGCAGCCGATAAAACCACGCCGCCCGCCGCTCACCGCGCCTTCCCAACTCTCTTGAATCCACGAACCCGAGATTACCTCGGTCAGGCGCGCGCTCTACCGGCGGTGGAAATGGCGCTCAATATCGGGATGCTTGATGTCGACGATGATCGGCCGGCCGTGGGGGCAGGCAAACGGATTCGATGACTCCAGCAGCTCCGCGGTGAGCCGGGCCATCTCGTCTCCGCCTAACGCGTACGCGGGCGACGTGCGGTGATCGCTCCTCTATCGAGGCATCGATCAGCTTCAGCAGGAACGACTGTACGTCATTGCGCACGAGCTCCGGCGGAACCGCAGAAATGGCGAACGCATTTCCGGAAAAGCGCTCGATGTCGAAACCGACCCCGCGCAATTCCTCGACGTGCGATTCCAGCACCGCACTCTCGGCCGCGCCGATCTCGAAAAGGATCGGCGTCAGGAGCTGCTGCGAGATCGGCTCGTGCCTCACGATTCGCCGCAGATAACGATCGAACAGCACGCGCTCATGAGCGGCATGCTGATCTACGAGTCGTAGACCGTTTGGCGTATCGATCAGGATGTAGCTCATGCGGTACTGCCCGATCACGCGGCCCGCGAGGTCGCCCAAGGCAGGGGGTTCTTCGACGGCAGTTGCCATTTGCGTCGGAGGCTGCACGATCGCTTGTCGTTGGAACAATGGGGTGAACTGCGGATGGGTCGGAGCATCGAAGATCTGCATCGGAATGAGGGACGGCGTCGACTTGACCAGCAACTCCGCCCCCTCCTCCGCGCCGCCTAATGCCCGGCGGATGCTCTGCTCGACCACTACATGAATGCTCCCCGAGTCGCGAAACCGCACCTCGGTTTTCGCAGGATGGACGTTCACGTCGACTGAATTCGGATCGACATCGAGAAAGAGAACAATCGCCGGATGGCCGTCGAAATCGAACGCTTCGGCCGCGCGATTCGCCGCGTGCGTGAGAACTCGGTCGCGCACCAGCCGGCCATTGACGAAAAAGAATTGGTTGCGACGGCTGCCGAAACGGATGCCTCTCGTGACGTAGCCCGACGCGCGCTTGCTGTCATACGACTCATCGATCTCCGACAGGTACGGCTCGGCATCGCTGCCGAGGACTTGCACGACGCGGTCGCGCAGCGAGAGGGCGGGCGGGAGGTCGAGGGCCAGCCGGCCGTTGTGTTGCAGACGAAACGCGCGCGACGGCAGCGGCAGCGCGTACGAAGAGACGACGGTGACGATGGAGCGAAACTCGGAATCGGCGCTGCGCAGAAACTTCCGGCGCGCGGGGACGTTCTCGAAGAGCTCGCGAACGACGACGGTGGTGCCACGATCGCGCGCTGCCGGCCGCGCTTTGCGCTCGCCGGTGAGCGGATCGCATTCGATCTCGATCGCGTGATTGTTCGATCGGTCGAATGTCGTGAGGCTGAATCGCGAGACGCTGGCGATCGACGGAAGCGCCTCTCCGCGGAAGCCGAGCGTGCGCACGCGTGCCAGGTCGTCGAATTCGCGGATCTTCGACGTGGCGTGGCGCTCCAGGGCGAGCTCGGCATCGTCGGCGGACATGCCGCAGCCGTCGTCTCGAACTTCGATCAGCTTTTTGCCGCCGTTTTCCAGCAGCACTTCGACTGAGTTCGCGCCCGCGTCGATCGCGTTTTCGATCAACTCCTTGACCACTGAAGCAGGGCGCTCGACGACCTCCCGGGAGAACGTGGATGCGGGGCACTTGTGAATTATAAGGTGAGCACCACCTTGCCGAACGCCTCGCGATTCTCCAGCACGCGATGTCCTTCGGCGATCTGATCGATCGGCAGCACGCGATCGACGACCGGACGCAGCCGTCCAGCTTCGATGTGCCTCATGATTTCCTGCAGCTCGGCGACGCTACCCATTGTGGAGCCGAGGATCGAGAGCAGTTTGAAAAAAATCAGGCGGATATTGATCGTCGCTTCGCCGCCGCTGGTCGATCCGCACGTGACCAGACGTCCGCCGCGGGAGAGCGCTTTGAGCGAGCGCTCGAATGTCTCGCCGCCGATGTGCTCGAAGACGATGTCCACGCCGCGCTTGCCCGTGAGCGCGCGCACGGCGGCGACGAAATCCGTTTCGCGATAGAGAATCGTTTCATCGGCGCCGAGCTCTTTCGCGCGCTTGGCCTTCTCCGCGCTGCCGACGGTCGTGTATACGATTGCACGCCACAGCTTCGCCACTTGAATTCCGGCGCTCCCCACGCCCGACCCGCCCGCCTGCACGAGGACCGTCTCGCCTGGACGAAGCTGCGCCCGCGCGACGAGCATGTGCCACGCGGTGAGCATGTCGAGCGGAATCGCCGCCGCTTCGGCAAAGGAGAGCGAAGCGGGCTTGCGGACCAGATTGCGAATCGGAACGGCGATCTTTTCTGCGCAGCCGCCGTTGCGCGCCTCGCCGAGAATTCCGAAATCGGGGCAGAGCGGATCGTTTCCACTGAGGCACGCGATGCAGAGGCCGCACGAGAGTCCGGGAGCGACGATGATCTCATCGCCACGCTTCCAGCCGTAGCCGTCCGGCACTTCGTCGATGACCCCGGAGACTTCGGCGCCTGGAATCATCGGCAGTGGGAACCTGTGTCCCGGCACTCCGCGGCGAAGCCAGATGTCGAGATGATTGAGTGCAACGGCGCGGACGGCGACGACAGCCTCGCCCGCCCGCGGCGTGGGATCGGGCACCTCGCTCTTCTCCAGCCGCTCGACGCCGCCGTGTTCGCGGATTACTATCGCTTTCATGGCGGGCGATTCTAACGGCACAGGCGTTGCTGCTCATGCCGGCGTCATGGCACGTCGCGTCACCGCACTCTTCGCAATGGTCGTCCTCGTCGCTTTGCTGGTGGTCCTCGTTTGGCGCGTCTATATGCACCATCAACATGGCATACCGGCGGATGAGTCTGCTGTCGTAGCTCTCCATGCTCGCTTCGCATAAGTGGCACGGCGGCTGCTCTTAGTCACCGTATGAAAACGAAAACTGCAATGCTCGGCGCAGCAGTTGTCTCTGCGCTGCTTGTGCTGTCAACTCCTCTGATGGCGGATTCAACCGCGACCGTCGACCTCACGCCTCAGCTTCAAAGCGCCGGACTGGACATCGATAATTTGCGCGCTGTCGAAGTCGGCGGGATCGTCATTCTTCGCGGCAGGGCACTTGATGCCGCCGCCGCGCAACGCGCCGGGACAATTGCAGAGCAACTCGGCTACACGCGAGTGGCCAATCTGATCCAGGTCGCCGAAATCCCCGATGACGCCAGGATCCAGCGCATCGCGGAGCGCAAGCTCGCGCTGCAGCGATCCCTCGACGACTGCAACCTTCACGTCGCGTCGACAGGCGGCGTAGCCACCATTGTCGGCAAGGTGCATTCCGAGCTGCAGAAGGACGTCGCGCTCGACATCGTGCGCAACATCGACGGCGTCCGGTCGGTGAGAACCGACTTCCGCGACTAGCGAATCGTTCGAATCGAGACGCGAACCTTCCCGCCGCGCAGATCTTCTGGCGCGCGGATTGTGTGGGCGTAGATCACGCTCAGCAGAACTTCGAAATCTCTGATGGTGATGCTCGCCTCTGTTCCCAGGCCAGCATCGACAACGTAGTTGCGGAAGCGGCCCGGGTCGCTCAGCGAATAGCCGACGTTTCCTGCGCCGAGGTAGCCGATGGCGTACGCGGTGTTCCAGTGGGCGAGGTACGTCCGGTAGTCGCGGTTGCGAAAGACGGGGACGAAGTATTCATTGGTGATGTGGAACTCGCT
>QHVY01000145.1:9182-14497 GCA_003223695.1 Acidobacteriota bacterium | reverse complement strand
TCCTAATTCGTGATCTGCACCGGAACAACCGGACGCCGCAGCGTCGACGCCGCGGGCATCGCGCGCAGCGGCTTCACCACAACTCGGCCGTCGAATCGAAGATCGGCGTAAGCAACATCGCCGGCGACGAAATGCTCCGCGTCGGCGATCGAGTAGAAGTCGCGCCATTTCGATAGCAGGTCCTGCTCGTTCCCGTAGATGACCGCGCGCAATTGCCGATCGAAAAATGCAAACCCATTCGGCGGCACCGGCCGCACTTCCGAAACGCGCGCGTAAATCTCCGGATCGCGCGTCCGAAGCTCGCGCAGGATCGCCACGCAGCGCGCGAGATCGCCGACGCGTGCGCCGGCGATCAGCGGCAGATCCGGATCGCCGACCGCTGGCGTCACTTCGGCGAATGCCGCTCCTCTGTCGTCCACGTATGCGATGCGGCCGCCTGCGTCTGTGAGCGCGACTGGGATCCTTTCGACAACGACGACGCGCAGCGTGTCGGGCAGTTTCTTTTCGATCTCAACACGGCTAACCCACGGCAACGATGAGAGATCGCGCCGGAGGCGGGCGATGTCGAGGTGAAAAAGATTCGTGCCGGCGTACTGCTGCGTCACTCGATCGAGGTCGCCGCGCGCGGTGTGCTGTGCGCCAGCGATGACCACGTGCCGCACTGCGAATCGAGCATCGGATTGCGTGCGCTGGTAGAGCGCTGCCAAACCGATTGCCACGACAAACAACACCAGGATAGTCCGCAAAACCGCGAACAGCCGCTGCACCTGAATGCTGCGGTAATTCCGCCGCACGCGATCGGTATCGTTCGGCCGGAAGAAGCGCTCCGTCGATTCGAGCTGCACGGTCACGGGTTCGCCCTCGCCAGCGCTTCACTGATCTCGTGCACGTCGCCGGCACCGAGAGTGATGAAGAGATCGTTCGATTCGAGACGGCGGCGCAGGTGATCTACGATCTCGTCGTTGCTGCCCTCGAGAAATTCGACGCCTTCCGCTGCATCGGCGATGAGCTTTGAAGTGATGCCCTCGATCGGCCGCTCCCGCGCGGCGTAGATCGGGGCGACGATGGCCACGTCAGCGACGCGCAACGATTCCGCGAATTCGCGCGCGAAATCACGCGTGCGCGAATAGAGATGCGGCTGAAACAGCGCGATGATTCGACGCTTCGGATACCCTCGCCGCGCGGCGTCCAGCGTCGCGCGAATTTCTGTCGGATGATGCGCGTAGTCGTCGACGATCAACGCGCCGGCATATTCGCCGAGAATCTGAAATCGACGATCGACGCCGAGAAACTTCGCCAGCGCAGCGGCGATCACAGCAACGCTGATGTCCAGCTTGCGCGCGACGGCGATCGCACCAAGCGCGTTGCGCACGTTGTGCTCGCCGGGCACGAACAGACGAAACCAGCCGACACCGGGCACTTCGAAATGCGAGCCGCGCTGATCGAAGCTGATGTTTGTCGCCCGAATCTCCGCAGCCTCCGACAGGCCGTATCGAATGATTCTCAGTGGAGGACCGCCGTCCTCGGCGGTCCCAGCCGCGGAGGACCGCGGCCTTCCACCCAGCAGCTGGGCGACGACGGGATCATCGACACACCCCACCACCACCCCACCCGGATCAATACCTTCGACGAAAACGCGGAATGCTTCGACGATCGCATCGAAACTGCCGAAGTACTCGAGGTGATCGGCTTCGATGTTGGTGACCACCGCGATTTCGGGATGGAGCTCGTGGAAACTGCGGTCATATTCGTCGGCTTCGACAACAGCGAATTTCCCGCGGCCGCTCTTTGCGTTCGTGCCGAAGTTGCGCAGCATGCCGCCGATGATGATCGTCGGATCGAGTCCGGCTTCCGCGAGGATGACGGCGACCATCGCCGACGTCGTGGTCTTGCCATGCGTGCCGGAGACGCCGACCGCGCGCTTATCGCTCACGATCGTGCCGAGAGCCTCTTTGCGTTTCATGACCTGGATGCCCTGTGCGCGCGCCGCGTCGATTTCGGCGTTTGAGCCGCGCACAGCAGAGGTCACAATGACGAGGTCAATCCCCGAGAGATGCGCCGGGTCGTGTCCGATGGTCACGCTGATGCCGCGCTGTCTGAGCAGATCGGTCGCCGCGGAGTGCCTCAGATCGCAGCCGGACACCGCGAATCCTCGGTCGGCGAGGATCTCAGCAATGCCACTCATTCCGATTCCGCCGATGCCGACGAAATGAATGCTCTTAATGTTTTCAAAATTCATTCTGATCGTGGCTTGCTAATATTGAATTTTATTCGGTTCTCTCAATTTTTTCGAGTAAATCTACAATGTTTTTAGTTGCATCCGGATTGGCAAGCGTCCGCGCCGCCGTCCCCATTCGCACCGCCCGTTGTGGATCGTTGATCACATCGGTGATGGCGGTCGCCAGCCGTTCCGGCGAAAGCTGCGATTCGGTGATGACGATCGCCCCGCCGGCGCGCTCGACCATGCGGGCATTGACTTCCTGATGGTTGTCCGCTGCCGCGGCAAAGGGAACGAGGATCGCCGCGCGCCCGACGGCGGCGAGCTCGCCGATCGTCATTGCACCGGCACGGCTGACGACAAGATCCGCAGCCGCGATTTCATCCACGATCGGATCGAGGTAGGCCACAACGCGCGCGTTCGGAAACGCCGACGTGCGATACGCCGCTCGAACCTGCTCGACCTCTTTGGGTCCGGTTTGATGCACGATGTCAACGCGATCCTTGAGCCGCGCGAGAAACAGCAGCGCGCCGCTCATCGCCTCGTTGAGAACGTGCGAACCCTGCGAGCCGCCGAAAATGAGAAGACGGTGCCGACTGCCGGGTGCCGAGTGCCGAGTGGCTTCGAAGAATTCCTTTCGGATTGGATTGCCAGTCACCACCGCATCGGTGCGTTTGAGTCGTGTGCCAGCATCAGCGAACGCGACCGCGACCGCCGTCACGAATTTCGCGAGCAGGCGATTCGCGAGGCCGGGAAAGGCATTCTGCTCGTGAATGGCCGTCGGAACGCCGCGCATTTTCGCGGCGAGAAGTAGCGACCCTGACGAGTAGCCGCCAACGCCGAGGACAACGTTTGGGTGATGCTTGCCGACGACCTGCCATGCCTGCAAAAATCCGACTGGCAGGCGCGCCAGATTTTTTGTCAGCTCGAGCGGACCTTTGCCCTTCAAGCCGCCGGCGGAGATGAACTCGAGCGGAAAGCCGGCCTTCGGGACGATCGTCTTCTCCAGCCCATACTGCGTGCCGACGAAGACGACGCGGCGGCGCGGATCGCGACGCACAAATTCCTGTGCAATGGCGATCGCCGGGTAAATGTGCCCGCCAGTCCCGCCGCCCGCAACCATCAATGTGTTCACGCCCGTCCTCACCCCGACTGTTGTGAAAGATTCAAAAGCAGCCCGACGGCCATCAAGCTCGCGATCAGCGACGATCCTCCGTAGCTGACCAGCGGCAGCGGCAAACCCTTCGTCGGCACCAGGCACAACGCGACGCTCATGTTGATCAGCGCCTGAATTCCAATCATGAGTGTTAGGCCGAGAGCCGCATAGAAGTTGAATCGCTCCTGGCTGTACTGCGTGATTCGGAAGCCGCGCCAAATCAGGAATGCGAACAGCGCAATGATCGCCAGACAGCCGACGAAGCCAAGCTCTTCGCCGACGATCGAGAAAATGAAGTCGGTGTGCGGTTCGGGGAGAAAGAAGAGCTTCTGCCGCCCGTTGCCGATTCCCAATCCTCTTAAGCCCCCGGTGCCGACGGCGATGAGCGACTGCATCGCCTGAAAGCCCTTGCCGCGCGGATCTGCCTCCGGATTGAGGAACGTGAGCAGTCGATCGCGCCGGTACGCGGCGCTCAGCAAAGCAAGAATCGCAGCGGGAATGAGCATCAGAATGAACATCGCGATTCGATTCCAGCGAATGCCGGCGGCAAAGACCATCGCCGCGGCGACGAGCACTACCGTGATTGCCGTGCCGAAATCGGGCTCGATCAGAATCGCACCGGCGAAGAGCGCCAGAACGCACGACATCGGCAGAAGCGTCGATGTCACCTCATTGATTCGCTCCTCGCGCCGGGAGAGAAAGGACGCAAGAAACAAGACAATCACCGGCTTGGCGAATTCGCTCGGCTGGAAACGGATGTGCGGCAGCGCGACCCAGCGATGCGTGCCGTTGATCGCCGGCGCAAAAAGCGCGGCGATCAAGGCGATGAGAACGAGGGCCATCACGCCGTAGATCACGCGACGATCGCGCAGCCGCGCCAGATCGACGTGCATCAGCATCAGCATCAGCGCGCTTCCGGTGAGAAGCCATACGCATTGGCGGGTGATGAAGTAGTACGGATTGTCCGAGCCGGTCTTCTGCGCAGTGATGATCGCCGACGCGCTGTAGATCATTACCAGTCCGATGACGATCAGCAGCAGCGCCGCCGCGAACAGCCACGTGTCGTATGTGAGTTTGCGGCTCATGATCTTCGGAGTGCCCAGTGCCCGGTGCTCAGTGCCCAGTACAAAGGCACGGGTGCGTAAGACCGGGCACTGGGTACTGGGCACCGGGCACTCATCTTTCGGAGTGCCCAGTGCCCGGTGCTCAGTGCCCAGTACAAAGGCACGGGTGCGTGGGACCAGGTACTGGGTACTGGGCACCGGGCACTCATAGATTCCTCACCAACTCTTCAAAGTGTTCGCCGCGATGTTCAAAGTTTCGATACTGATCGAAGCTCGCGCACGCAGGCGAGAGCAGAACCGTTTCGCCGGCCTTCGCGTGCTTCGATGCCCATTCGATTGCGTGCTGCATGTCGCCGGCGGGAACGATCGTCGCTGCGCCTTCCAGCGCAGAAGCGATGCGGTCCGCCGCTTTGCCGATCGTGATTACAAAACGCGTTTTGTCGCGAACGAGGTCGCGCATGCGCTCAAACTCGCCCGCTTTATCTTTTCCTCCGAGGATCAGAATCACGCTCGACGACGGAAATCCCTCGAGCGATTTGAGCGTGGCGTCGACGTTGGTGCCTTTCGAGTCGTTCACGTAACGGACTCCGTCGCGCTCGCGCACCAGCACCATGCGATGCGGCAGTCCGGCGAACGCGCCGAACGCGATCTGCACGGAGACGTCATCCGCGCCGACAGCCCGAGCCGCGAGCCACGCGGCGAGCGCGTTCTCGACATTCGCCGTCCCTTCGAGCCGCAGCGACGACCTCGGGATGCGGCGCTCGTCTCCGCCGATGCGAAGGACCAGCTCGTCGCGATCGAGAAACGCTCCCTCATCGACGCGCTGCGAAGCGGAGAATCGCCATGTGCGCACCGGCGTCAGATCCCGCTGCGCGTG
>QHVY01000145.1:0-9129 GCA_003223695.1 Acidobacteriota bacterium | reverse complement strand
CTGATTGCGAAAGATCCGGTACTTCGCCGCTGCGTACGCATCGAAATTCGGATAGCGATCCATGTGATCGGGCGTGACGTTCAGCAGCAGAGCAACATTCGCATGGAACGTCTCCACGCTTTCGAGCTGAAATGACGAAAGCTCGAGGACGTACGTTCGCGGCTTATCCAGATCGAGTGAAGCGATCAGCGGCTGTCCTATGTTTCCGGCGACGATCGGCTGCCAGCCGGCGACTTTGAGGATCTCGCCGATCAGCGTTGTCGTTGTCGATTTTCCGTTCGAGCCAGTGACAGCGACGACCGTTCCCTTCAAGAAGCGATACGCCAGCTCGATCTCGCCGATCACCGGAATCGTCAACGCCGCCGCGCGCTGCAGCAGCGGAATCGTCAGCGGCACGCCGGGGCTGACGACGATCGTCGTCGCGCCATTCAGCGCGGATTCATCCTGATAGCCGAAAAAGCGTCGAACACGCTCGTCGATCGGATACGGCACGTCAGGATGCGGATTGCTGTCGGTGAGTGACACCTCTTCGCCGCGGCCAGCGAGAAAATTCGCCGACGCCACGCCCGACTTGCCCGCTCCCACCACCAGGTACTTGCTCATGATCTTTTGTCATCCCGAGCGTAGCGAGGGAGCGGTGTGGGTTGGGCGGTACGATACTCGCGCCACACACCCACACCGATTCCTCGCTCCGCTCGGAATGACATGCTCATCGAAGTTTCAGTGTCGAAAGACTCAGCAACGCAAAAATGATGGCGATGATCCAGAATCGCACGACCACTTTCGTCTCCCGCCAGCCGGCGAGCTCGAAGTGATGATGCAGCGGCGACATTTTGAAAATGCGGCGGCCGGTCAGCTTGAATGACGCCACCTGCAAAATGACGGAGACCGCCTCGACGACGAACAGTCCGCCGACGAAGATCAGAAGAATTTCCTGTTTGATCATGACCGCGATGCAGCCGATCGCTCCGCCTAACGCGAGCGAGCCGACATCGCCCATGAAAATCTCCGCGGGATGCGCGTTGAACCAGAGAAATCCAAGCGACGCGCCGACCATCGCCCCGCAGAAAACAGCCAGCTCGCCCGCCTGCGGCACCCAGGCAATGCGAAGGTAATCGGCGACGCGGAAGTTGCCGGCCGCGTAGGTGAGGATCGTGTACGTGACCGCGGCGATGAGCGTTGTCCCAATCGCCAGTCCGTCGAGCCCATCCGTCAGATTCACGGCATTCGATGCGCCGACGATCACCACGATAAGGAATGGGATGTACAGAAACCCGAGGTTGACGTGCAGGGTCTTGAAAAATGGAAACGTTAATACTGTCGAATAATTGTTATGAATGCTGGGAAGATACGCGATCGCCAGTCCGGCCGCGAGCGCGACCGCAATCTGCATCGAGAATTTTTGTTTCGCCGTCAGGCCGAGGTTGCGGCGTTTGATCAGCTTGCGGTAGTCATCGACGAAGCCGATCGCGCCATTTGCAAACGTCACGAACAGCACGATCCAGATGTAGGGATTGAGCACGTCCGCCCAGAGCAGCGTCGGAATCAGGATCGCGACGTTGATCAGGATCCCACCCATCGTTGGCGTTCCTGCTTTCTGCTGATGCGATTTCGGCCCTTCCTCGCGAATGAATTGACCGAGCTTGATCTGCCGCATGCGCTCGATCAGCCACGGTCCGAGGATGAAGGAGATGACCAGGGCGGTGAGGGCGGCCCAGGCCGTGCGAAACGTGATGTACCGGAAGACGTTGAATCCGGAGATCATGTTTCGCAGCGGGTACAGCAGGTAGTACAGCATTACGCTTCGCGCTCCGCAGTCCGTGGTTCGCGGTCGGCTTGTAATTTCGTGACGATCTTGTCGAGGCCAATTCCTCGCGACGCTTTCACGAGAACGAGATCGCCGCGGCGGATGAACGTTTGGAGAAAGGCGGCGGCGGCTTCCGCATCGTCGAAGTGGTACAGCCGCTCGTCGCTGAAGCCAGCGTGACGGGCGCCGTCGAGGAGTGCCTCGCTGCGACGGCCGACGGCGACGACGATGTCGACAGCGTTCGGGATTTCGCGGCCGGCTTCGTAGTGATACTCGAGCTCACGTTCGCCGAGCTCCAGCATGTCACCGATGACCGCGATCCGCCGGCCGTGCACATCCGCTTGTTGCAGCAAGGAAAGCGCACGCGAAAGCGCATACGGATTCGAGTTGTAGGAGTCGTCGTACAACGTCGCCCCTCGCCACGGAATCATCACTCCTCGGTGATACGCAGGTTTGACTTCGCGCACGCCGCGCTCGATGCCGTTCCACGAAATGCCGATCGCGCGCGCAGTGGCGATGGCCGCCAGCAGGTTCTCCAGATTGTGCCGGTGCTGACCGGTCGGAAGTCGGCAGTGTGATCAATTCCATACGTGACCTTGCGACCGGTGAATCCGCGGCTGATGTTCATCACGTATTCGTTGTCGACATTGAGAACGACAGTGCCGCTCGGAGCGAGATTGTCCAGCAGCTCTTTCTTTGCTTCGGCAATCTTCTCGATGGTGCCGAAGAACTCGATGTGCACCGGCCCGATGTTCGTGTAAACACCGACATCGGGATGTGTTAGACCGGCGAGGAGGGCGATCTCGCCTTTGTGATTCATGCCCATTTCGCTGACGACGACTTCCGCATCGTCGGGCGTGTTGTCGATGCACAGGGGACATCCGATGAGATTGTTGAAGTTGCCCCACGATTTCCAGGTTCGACGCTCGGTTGCCACCAAGGTGGCGATCATTTCTTTCGTCGTCGTTTTTCCGGCCGATCCAGTGATGGCGATGAGCAGAAATTTGTAACGGTTTCGGATTGAGCGCGCGAGCTCCTGCAGCGCTTTTGTGGTGTCCGCGACGCGTACGATCCCTTTGTCCCGCGCCACAAATTCCGGGATGCGCGCGACGACTGCGCCCCTCGCTGTCTCGAGCGCCTGCGGCACGAATTGATGTCCGTCGAGACGCTCGCCTTTGATGGCGAAGAAGGCGGAGTCGGGCTTCACTTCGCGGCTGTCGATGACGACGGAGGAGATGATGACGTCGGGATTTTGTACGACTTCGCCGTGCGTCATCTCCGCCAACTCGCGCATCGTTAACGTTGGCATTTCTGCCTCCGCTCACGTGTAGCGGCGGCCTTTAGGCCGCCGATCAGCGGGCTGAAGCCCGCCGCTACACTATGCGCACCCGCGATGCTCTCTCCCGGCCCCGCCGCGTTTCGTCCTCGGTAATCGCTCCCCTTCCCCCACGACTGCCTGGCGATCACCATCCGTCCACCCACGCTGAAACGGACCGGCGGAGCCGGAACAGAGCATCTGACCCGGCGGCCTGCATCATAAAACGATTTCGTAAGCAATTTCAAGAGCAATTTCACATTATTTTTGGAGCGAGTTTTTCGTGTCTCTTTTTTAGAGCGAGCTCGGCCTCTTCGCGATCGTCGAAATGCACGATCTGATCGCCGATCACCTGATAGCTCTCGTGTCCTTTGCCGGCGATGACGATGACGTCGTCGTCGCGGGCATCATCGATCGCGCGCGCGATCGCTTCACGCCGGTCGGTGATACGCACGTACTTGTTTCCGCCGCGAATGCCGCGTTCGATGTCGTCGAGAATCGCCTCCGGCTTTTCCGATCGAGGGTTGTCACTCGTCAGAATCGTGAAATCGGCAAGCTGCGTTGCGATCGCGCCCATCTTCGGACGCTTCTCCTTGTCGCGATCGCCGCCACATCCGAAGAGCACCACGAGCCGCCGCTTGCCAGCGAGATCGCGCACCGCATGCAGCAACTTCTCGAGCGCGTCGGGTTTGTGGGCGTAATCGACGATGACACTCGGCGGCGCACCATGGACATACTCGAATCGCCCGCGAACCGATTGAAGATTTCGAATGCCTGTTTCGATCTGCTTCGGCGGCATTCCGACGACGATCGCCGCGCCAATCGCTCCCATCCAGTTGTACAGATTGGGGCGGCCGAGGAGGGTGGAGTCGACGCGGATCGCCCCGGCGGGAGTTTGCAGCGTGCCGTGCAGACCGCGTGTGGAGATCTCGAAATCCTTTGCCGGCCGGATGTCAGCCGTCTGCATGCCGAACGTCATCGGCTTCGGGCCGAGCTCTTTGATCAGGCGCTGTCCATACTGGTCATCTGCATTGATGACCGCGCGATTCGGACTCTCAATCTGAAAGAACAGCGTCCGCTTCGCCGCAAAGTAATCTTCAAAGTCCTTGTGAAAATCGAGATGTTCGTGCGAGAGGTTCGTGAACACCGCGGCAGCGAATCGAACTCCATACGTGCGCTTCAGCGCGAGCGCATGCGAGGAAACTTCCATCACTGCGTGCTTCACGCCGGCTTCGACCATCTTGGCGAACCATTGCTGCAGCACGACCGCATCCGGCGTGGTCCGATCGGCGACGAGCTGCTCATCGCCGGCGCGATACTCGATCGTGCCGATGAGGCCCACGGGCTCGTTCGACGCATCGAAGATTGACTCGATCATTTTCGTCGTCGTGGTTTTTCCCGACGTGCCGGTTACGCCGACGAGCGAGAGCTTGTCCGCAGGATGTCCGTAGAAGTTTGCCGCGATGAGTGCGAGCGCCGATCGCGGGTCATCCACTTCGAGCAGCGTGGAGTGACGGGCTCTCAGCCCGTCGGCGGCCTGAGAGGCCGCCGCTCCACTGATCACGGCCACCGCACCCTTCTCGATCGCCGAGTTGATGTACTTCGCGCCGTCTTCGCGCGTGCCGCGAATCGCCACGAACAACGATCCGCGAACGGCCAGGCGCGAATCGCTCGTCACCGCGGAGATCTCGATGCCGAGATTGCCGTGCGTCGCGCGCACCGGCACATCACGCAGCAATTCCTTCAACTTCATCTCGCCACCTCGGCAAGACGGAGAAGTAACACGTCACCCGGCATCTGGATTTGTGATTGGACCACGCCGCTCCCCACGATCCGGATTCGCAATCCGGCGGCGGTCGCGCTGGCGACCGCGGCGCGCGCGTCCATCCCCCGCATGTCGGGTATCCGCCCGCCGCCCGCCCGCGCGCTTGCAGCAGGCTCTTGCGAAAATGCGGCCAGCGCGGGAGGCCTCACGCGCAGCGTTCGCGCGGGAATGGACGGCGGCATGCCGAGGTAGTGAAGGACCGGCTCGGCGATTTGTTGGAAGACCGGCGCGGCGACGGTGCCGCCGTACTCTGCCCCTTTCGGCTCATCGATGACCACCAAAATCGCCAGGCGTGGCCGGTCGCCAGGAACATATCCGCCGAATGAAGCCACGAATCGATCGGGTGAGTACCCGCCGCGCATGGCTTTCTGCGCGGTTCCGGTCTTGCCGGCGACGATGTGCTCCTCGAGCGCCGCATTCTCGCCGGTTCCGCGCGCCACGACTGCTTTCAAAATCTCGTTGAGAATCGCGGCAGTCTTTTCTGAGATGACGCGTATCGGTTCGGCGCGTTGCGCCTGATACACGATTTCCCCTTTTGAATCGACCACGCGATCGATGATCCGCGGCGCCACGCGAACTCCGCCGTTTGCGACAGTGGCGAACGCGTTCACGACCTGCAGCGGCGTCACGCCGATTTCCTGCCCGATCGAAATGCTTGGCGCCGAGACTTGCGACCATCGTGCGGTCCGGCGCAGCAGTCCAGGCGATTCTCCGGGGAGTTGAATGCCTGTGCGCTCGCCGAATCCGAATCGCCGGATGTATCGATAGAAACGATCGTCGCCGAGCGCAAGGCCGACACGGATCGCGCCGACATTCGAGGAATGCAGCATCACTTCTTCGAAGCTCATCAGGCCGTACTTGTTTCCGCCGTGCTCGTGAATCTCGACGTTGCCGATCTGAATGCCGCCATTCCCGCAATCGAGGATCTGTGAGGGCGTGACGACGCCTTCTTCGAGGCCAGCGGACGCTGTCACGATCTTGAACGTCGATCCAGGCTCGTAGATCTCCTGCACGGTGCGATTGCGCCAGGTGATTGGCGGGAAATCGCGGAAATGATTCGGATCGAAGTTGGGAACCGAGGCCATCGCCAGAATCGCGCCGTCGTTCGGGTCCATGACGATCGCCGTGCCGCCGGCGGCGTGCCATTTGTTGACAGCAGCGGCAAGAGCGCGTTCGGTGATGAATTGCACGACGGAGTCGATGGTCAGGATCACATCGTCGCCGTCGATCGGCCGGTTCGGGCCCTCGCCGCCGACGAGATACATTCCGCGGCGCGCGTCGCGAAGCAGCGTGACGCGACCGGCACGGCCGCGCATCTGCGCGTCGAACGAATGCTCGATGCCGGCAAGACCCTGGCTATCGAGGCCGACGTAACCGACGACATTCGCCGCGAGTGAACCCTTCGGATACGTACGGCGGTGCGCATCGAGAAGAAAGATGCCCGGCAGATGCAGATTGCGAATGGCCACGCCCGTTTCCAGCGGGGCCTGGCGCGCAATCCAGACGAATGCACCGTTCGATGTAAGCTTCTCTTCGATTTCATCTGCGCTGAGATCGATCCCCGCGACGTGCGCCAGCGCCCGCGCGGTGGCGGGAACATCCGTGATCGCCTGAGGATCGGCGTACACCGAAACGGCGGCGACGCTCTCCGCGAGCACGCGACCACGCGCGTCGAGAATCGAGCCGCGGACCGGTTCGAGCGACAACGTCCGCTCCTGCTGCCGCTGCGCGCGCGCGACGTAGGCGTCATGCTGCACGAGCTGCACCTGCGCCAGACGCGCAAGGATGATGAATGCCCATGCGGCCAAGATCGCGAACAACTGCAGGAGTCTGTGCTGGCTCGTGCTCATCGCGAACCACCGTTGGCCGTTGGCTGTTGGCCGTTGGCCGTGGTTCTTGCGGTCGGCGAACGGCCATCGGCCAACGGCGAACGCTCGACCATCACCACGACGCGCGGCTCGGTGCGCTCGAATCCGAGCGCGGCCGCTTTCTGCTCGACGGAGTGCAGCGAGGTCAAACGATCGAGCTGAAACTGTAGCGCTTTGTTCTCGTTCTCGATTTGTTTGCGTTGATTCTGAAGATTCGTCGCCTCGTGACCAAGACGGATCACTTCGAGGTTTTGCCAGGTGAAGAGCAGCAGGAACAGACCGATGGGGATTCCCAGGGCCAGAACGGCGAAGAGCTCGCGAAACCGCTGCCGGTCGCGCTCACGAACGATGTGAGCATTTTCGATGGACTTCTTTTGCGCGTACATTCCGGGGCCGATCGAAGCCGGCGAACAAGGGTGAAGATTTGCCTGCATGCACGGCGCTGAGAAACATCCTCACACACCCACGCTCCACGCACCACCCCTCCCGAGCCCCCATCACCGCGCCACACCCACCCTTCCCCAACCTTCACCCTTGCTCGCGGGCTCCAGCTACAACTTTTCTGCGACGCGCAGCTTCGCGCTGCGCGATCGCGGATTTTTTTCTTGTTCTAAAGCAGCCGGCGTCTGCGGCCGACGCGTGAGCACCTTGACGATCTCCCTGGCACCGCACCCGCAGACCGGCAGACCGGGCGGACAGATGCACTCGCCTTCCAGACGGCGAAAGGCGCGCTTCACGATGCGATCTTCGAGCGAATGAAACGTGATGACGACGACACGTCCACCGGAGCGCACGATGCTCATGGATGAATCGAGAAACTCCTCCAGGCTCTTCAATTCATCGTTCACATAGATGCGCAGCCCTTGAAATGTCCTTGTTGCGGGGTGAATGTGGCCGTGGCGTGGACCGCCTGTCACGCGCTCGATCGAGCGCACAAGATCGGTTGTTGATTGAAGCGGGCGTGAACGAACAATGGACCGGGCGATCGGACGGGATCTTCGCTCTTCGCCGTAGTTGTAAATAATGTCGGCAACTTCTTTTTCCGAATACGAGTTCACCACATCAGCCGCTGTGAGCGATTGAGTGCGATCCATTCGCATATCGAGCGGACCTTCACGCATGAATGAAAACCCTCGCGATGGATCGTCGACCATCATTGACGAAATCCCGATATCGGCGAGCACCCCATCGGATTGAAGAAATCCGTGCTCGGCTGCCAGCGAAGCGATTTCCCTGAAATTCGAATGCGCGAACAGCACACGCGACCCAAATGACGCCAGGTCCTGCCTGGCCTGAGCCAGCGCCGGCTCGTCCTGATCGATTGCCAGCAGCAGGCCGCCGGGCGCTGTCCGTTCGAGAATGGCGCGACTGTGCCCGCCGGCTCCCAGCGTGGCGTCGATGAAACGTCCACCGGGCCCGGGTTCCAGAAACTGAAGAACCTCGTCCAGCAGGACGGGCGTGTGTCGAAGCATGCATCTATTAAATTCCTAAGTTGCTCAATGTGTCCTGATCTTCCACAGAGAACACATGCTCCTTGATGCGTCCAAGGAACCGTTTGTTATTCCAGACTTCCAAATGATCCAAATAACCAAGGACAGCGACTTCTCCCACCATCTGGGCTGATTCTCGTAACAGCGGGGGAATCAGGATCCGGCCCGACTTATCTGCAGTGGTTACCTGACCGTAATAGTTCGTTCGATCAAGAAACTTCTTTTTCGTTGGATTTAAGGAAGGAAGCTTGGCCAGTCGTTCTTCGATTTCTTGCCAGACGGGAAGGGGATAAATCAGCACGGATTCACCCGAGAGAGACGTGATGTAGAAATCGCTGCCCCAGGACTCATCAATGTACGCGCGGAAATTGGACGGGATCTTGAGTCGTCCTTTTTCGTCAATCGTAGCGGGTGCGTTCCCACGCAGCATCGTTGATAGCCCCTTACAAGCCAATTATATACAGATTTGTCCACTTTTGGCCACTTCAGCCTACTAAACGGGGCTTTCTAGTGTCAAATGAAAAATTTAGGGGGAAGTGTCAGGCGAAAAGTGACGAGACAGGAATGTCAATTTTTGGCAGCACTTCGGAACGCAAGATCTCGCCGGATTTGTACGTCACGTTTTTGCCCGCCTCAAAAGATCGCACTTCGACTTCCTGCTTCTCCGTGTCGACCAGCCACATTTCGCGAACGCCCATGGCTTGATAAGTGTCTGCCTTTGTCTTGCGGTCATATTCGGCATTAGTGCGTGAGATGATCTCGACGGCGATGTCTGCATGCGTGCGGCGCCCCGGTCCCATCTGCGCCTTCAGGTCATCCGAAAC
>QHVY01000144.1:36281-36688 GCA_003223695.1 Acidobacteriota bacterium | reverse complement strand
GCCGCTGTTCGTTCTAGACAAAGCCACGCCGAAGGTGCGACACGGATCGGGCACCGTGCACATCGCCGTATCGCTTCCGGAGAGCGATACGGCGCTGCGATTGTTCTGAGCAAAGATGGATATCGAGAAGAGAAGCGATACGACGATTAGTACTCTGATCTTATGCATGTGAACCTCATGAACTACATTGGGCCGAAAGTTGTGATCGTGCCGTAGGTTTCGTAGAAATTGCCGCGGACGGTGTTATTCCCGCGCGACTCAAAAGCTCCGGTACCTTTCTGCAGTATTCCATAGGCATTCTCGCTGACAGTATTGTTCGATGCTCGCACAATCCCATTGGTATCGGCGGTGATACCCCCCGCGTTCAACGAAGATACCGAGTTCGACACTGTCAGTTTCGCGTCCCC
>QHVY01000144.1:34678-36214 GCA_003223695.1 Acidobacteriota bacterium | reverse complement strand
GTTCCTGATGCGAATGCACGTGCGTAAAAACCCGTGAAGCCATTAGCCGCGGCCACGCTGTCGCGAATCGCTACAGTCGCGCTGTCAACGACCATGCCGTAGCCGTTTGCTTCGAGCAAAGCGTGATCAATACTCCCATACGTGGGCAGGCCGGGACTCCCATCCACGAAAACAGCGGAAACGGCATTTCCGCGAGCAATCAGCTCGCTGATGAACAGCGTTCCATTCCGCGCGAAGTTTACGCCTGCGCCACTGAACCCGGTGATCACGCAGTTCTCCACATAAAGCTTGGTGTTACTCGAAGCTACCATCTGTCCGGTGAAGGTGATGCCGTTGTTTCCGCCGAGGCTGCCGTTGAGAGTCAGCCCGCGCAGTACCACCACCGCGTTATCTACATTGACGGTGATCGCATCGCCGGAGGTCGGCGCAAGCGCAGCGTGATACGCCGGAGGCGAGATGATGGAGACCGATTTGGTGACCGTGAAAGGACCATACCCCGCCGAGGAGAGAACGATCACCTCGCCGCCATCGTTGGTCTTGGAGATGGCCACGTCAAAGGTGCGACAGGGATCGGGAACTGTGCAGCTCGCGCTATCAAGACCGCTGAGCGACACCGCGCTGCGGTTGTTCAGGGCTAGCACCGTTGTAGAGAAGAGAATGGCCAGGATGATCACGACTCCGATCTTAGGCATAGAGCCTCCTTCTTTTGCTGTAAAGCCCGCAGCAGTAGTTATGCTTGGGGCGGTTCAGGCAATCTCCTATTCGAATCCGTTGCGGACAACGAATTGACGCAGATGAGTAGCAGTCCCTCGGAGGTCTCTGTGAAATGAAGCTCTCCGCTTTCTACCGACTGATAGATTGAGCGCGACGTGACGCCGCTGATCACCGCCGCTTGTTCAGTGGTGACCATCCCGACGTGATCGGCGCAGCCCTGACACCAGGCCACGACAACGTCCTGCGGATTGGAAATGACAATTTGCTGGGTGGTCTCCACAGTGATCTCTCTTCTTCTCTTGATCGTCCAGAGCTTCAAGGCGCTCTCCTCAGACCGGTCAACTGTTTTTGCCTGCCTGGTGTACACTTCTTGCGTTTTCGTTCCAGAACATTGTGAAGTCATTAGCGCGTACTGAATTTTTCTGAATTTCTCTGAATCACCCCTGAGACCTGGCGGTAGCGGACCTTCGCGTATGTTGGGACATCGGTAAGCCACTTCTGGGGATCGTTGCCGATGAAGTAATTGCTACGGCCGGGCAGCGGATCCTCACCGGAGACGCTCGGTTTTTTGTTCGCGCCGATCAGCTTCATGCGCGCCACGTTTGGCGGGTTGGCCAGAACGGCCTCGTTCGAGGTGAGAAACAGCGTGTATCCGCGGCCGCGCGACAAAAACTTCACCCGCGAGTCGGTCTGCCCTCGGTTGACTTCAAAGCCGAGCGGCAGCTTGCCGTAACGCTCCGCGACGGTTTGAGCATCGGCGACTGACATCGACCAGAGGACCAGAAACACCGACCAGGCTCTTGGCATGAAGAACTCCTTCTA
>QHVY01000144.1:33535-34632 GCA_003223695.1 Acidobacteriota bacterium | reverse complement strand
CTGAATTTCTGAATTTCTCTGAATCGCCCTGAGCGCCTCGATGAGCGTGCGTGCAGACGTCGTCTACGAGTTCGGTCCTTTCCGGGTCAATCCGATCAATCGGCTGCTCCAGCGCGATGGCCAGGCGGTGCCGCTTAAGCCGAAGGTTTTCGATACCCTGCTGGCGCTGGTCGAAACGCGCGGAGAGTTAATCAGTCGAGAGCAACTGATACAGACCGTCTGGCCGGACAGCGTCGTCGAAGAAAACAATCTGACGCAGAACATCTCCGCGCTGCGCAAGGTGTTGGGCGAGCAGGCTGAGGATCACCGCTTCATCGTCACGGTGCCCGGATATGGCTACCGCTTCGTGGCGCCGGTGACAGAACTGCCATACGTGCGCGGCGATCTGGTCGTTACAAAGCAGACGCTGACGCGCGCGGTGATCGAGGACGAACTCATTGTCACCGCAGAGGAGCAGAAGGAGCTGCCTGCTGCGAGCCGGAGGAGCCGAAAGCTGGCTGCCTCGGCCGCCGTCCTGATCGCAGTTCTGGCCGCAGCAATCTTTTATTTTTTCGCCGCGCGCAAGGCGCACGCTGTCTACCCAATGAGGCTCACGCACGATCCAGCGAGCGACATGCTGACGTCGTGGTCGCCCGATGGATCAAGAATCGCTTTTGTCAGCAACCGCGATGGGAAGCGCGAGATCTACGTGATGGATGCCGACGGACGTCACGTGAAAAGGCTGACCAACAATTCTGCAACCGACGATAGACCGGAATGGTCGCCTGACGGTACGAGGATCGCTTTTCACAGCGATCGAGACGGCAATGACGAAATCTACGTGATGAATGCCGACGGCACTCACCAGACTCGATTGACTCGCAATGACGCGGACGATCGATCTCCCTCCTGGTCGCCGGACGGAGCGCGCATCGCATTTGCCAGCAACCGTGACAACAGTTACATGTTCAATTTCGATATCTGGGTGATGAACGCCGATGGCAGCAATCCGACGCGCCTCACCACAGATCCGGAGTTCGATTCTGATCCCGCCTGGTCGCCGGACGGCAAGAGGATCGCCTTCGCCTCGGACCGGGACGGCGCGATGAACCTCTACG
>QHVY01000144.1:32021-33508 GCA_003223695.1 Acidobacteriota bacterium | reverse complement strand
CTGACGGCATGAGGATCACTTTCGCCAGCCGCAGGGATGGCAAGGGCGATTTGTACGTGATGGATGCCGATGGTAGTAATGTCCAGAGGCTCACGAAAAGTTCAGCGAATGAGGGTTGGCCATCCTGGTCGCCGGACGGAACGAGAATCGCGTTCAACAGCGAACGGGATGGCAATCTCGAGATCTATCTGATCATGGTCGACGACAACCTGACCCGGCTCACGAACAATGTCGCGGACGACGTATGGCCTTCGTGGTCGCCCGACGGCAAAAGGATCGTTTTTTCGAGCAAGCGCGATGGCAATTACCAGATCTACGTGATGAACGCCGACGGCAGCGGCCAGGCTCGGCTCACTCATGACTCTTCGGATGACACGCAGCCCGCCTGGTCGCCTGATGGCGCGAAGATCGCCTTTGTCAGCAACAGGGATGGGAACGTCGAGGTCTATCTGATGAACTCTGATGGCGGCAGTCAGACGAATCTCACCCATAACCCGAAAAGCGACGGCTCTCCGGCCTGGTCGCCTGATCGCAGAAGAATCGCCTTCGGCACTAATCGCGGTGGCTACGAAGAGATCTACACAATGGATGCAGGTGGCGGCCATCAACTGAGGCCTTCCTGGTCGCGTGATGGCCGGAAGATCGCCTTTGCGAGCAACGCCAGCGGCGTCTATCAGATCTATGCAATCGATGCCGACGGCAGCAATCTGACGATGTTTCCGTTGCGTAATTCTATGGAGCCTGCATGGTCGCCGAACGGGACAAAGATCGCGTTTCGAAGAGTGCTGGACGTTGTGAGGGGAGACTCAAAAATATTTGTGATGGACTCGAGTGGCGCAAATGCGGCGCGGATCACCAACAATTTCTCTCTCGACGGCAACCCCGCCTGGTCACCCGATGGCAAACGGATCGCTTTCCAGAGCAACCGCGACGGAAACAATGAGATTTACGTCATCACTCTTCGCTGAGCTCTTTCACCACGCCGGCGACTCCGTCGACCACCAGCGCCAGCCGTTCATAGTCGATCGTGTGCGGCTTGTCATTCGCGGTGTGGTAATGCGGATTTCGAAAGAGTGCGGTATCGGTGATCATGATGGCCGGATAACCGAACTGCCAGAATGCCCATTGATCGGACCAACCTATGCCGGAGATCATTTCGGGCAATGCGCCGTCACGGACGGCAGGTCGCTGTCTTGCCTAAATTGGTGCGTCGCTTTGCGCAGTAAAGCGCGCGATTTCAAGTTCGAAACGAAGGCGATGAAGTTTCCAACTGATGGATAGATCACATTGAGCATCGCCGGGTACTGCTGCGATTTCGGCGCATCCGTGAAGTAGCCGATTGTCTCCAGACTGAGCATGGCCACGATGTTTTCGCCGCGCTCTTTGCAGCGCTGCGCATAGCGAAAGCTTCCCATGTGGTGCCGAAGTGCGGCGGCTCCTCGTTCGCGAACGCGACGAAGCGAACGGTTCTTTTTGTGCTCGTGAAC
>QHVY01000144.1:29741-31895 GCA_003223695.1 Acidobacteriota bacterium | reverse complement strand
CGATGGAAGCGATTTCTCGATAAACGCTGCTGCAGCCGAGTAGGCGTGGGGTTTTGTGACATTGCGCTCGCCGGTGTCTCGTCGAGAGTAAATACCAGTGTGAGGGAAACAGCGGCGAGGATGACTCCGGGACGACACATCGCACTGCTCCTTTCCTCGGCTCGTGCGGAGCTCGATGCGCAACTGCGAAGGCAGGAATTATATAAAAAACGGCTGTGAAATGAAGGGAACGTAGCGCCGGCTCTCCAGCCGGCGCGCGCCGACTGAGAGTCGGCGCTACGTTGCGCTACGGCCGCAAATAGTGGCAGGTATATCCCCACGGTATTCGTTGCAGATAATCTTGATGATAATCCTCGGCCGGCCAGAAGTCAGCCGCCGGAAGGATCTGCGTCACGATCGGCTTCGGCCATTTCCCCTGCGCCTTCGTTTTCGCGCGCTCGGCGGCCTCCCGCTGTTTTTCGTCGTGATAGAAAATCGCCGAGCGGTACTGCGTCCCCCGATCGTTTCCCTGCTGATTCAGCGTCGTCGGATCGTGCAGCCGGAAAAAGTAGTCGAGGATCTGGTCGTAGCTGAGTTTCTGCGAGTCAAACTCGATCTGAAGCGACTCGGCGTGACCGGTGCGGCCCGTCTTGACGTCCTCGTATCGCGGATTGGCAAGCGTACCTCCGGTGTAACCGACCGTTGTGTTCACAACGCCCGGCAACTTGCGGAAGAGATCCTCGACGCCCCAAAAGCATCCGCCTGCCAGCGTGGCCTTCTCACTCACTTGTGAGCCTCCTGCTTTCCAAAGAGCGGCAGGTACTTGCCGTAACCCTCCGCCTCGAGCTTCTCCACGGGGATGAAGCGCATCGACGCGGAGTTCATGCAGTAGCGCTGATGGGTCGGCGCGGGACCGTCGTCAAACAAGTGTCCGAGGTGAGAGTCGGCGTGTTTGGAACGGACTTCGGTGCGTACCATGAAAAATTTGCGATCGGTTTTCGTGACCACGTTCTCCGGGTCGAGCGGCTTGGTAAAGCTGGGCCATCCGGTGCCGGACTCGAACTTGTCGGTCGAGCTGAAAAGCGGCTCGCCGGAGACGACATCGACGTAGATGCCTGCTTTGTGATTGTCCCAATACTCGTTGCGAAACGCCGGCTCGGTGCCTTCGTGCTGCGTCACTTCGTACTGAATCGGGGTGAGCTTCTTTTTCAGCTCAGGGTCTGCGGGTTTCTTGAAATTCATCCAACCTCCAGTTGCGGCGTACGCACAAAGCGCAAGAGCGGCAATCAGTGTGGCGTAGAGCTTACTCACGGGTTCCTCCTGCGCATCCGAACGGTGCGCGCCTCGGAAAAGTTTCCGGACGCCCAATTGGATGCTGCAGGAGGGAGGGTGGTTACAGGACTCAGGACTCAGGACTGAGGACTGAGGACTGAGACACGCCCGCCCAGCGTCTCAACTCAGTCCTCAGTCCTCAGTCCTTATGACTTCTACCGTCCGCGCCAGCGGTTCTGGTCGTCCCAGCCGCGATCCCAGTCGAAGCGGCCCTGTTCGTAACCGCGGTCGAAGCCCGCCTCGTAGCCGGCGCGGAATACCTGCTCGTATCGATCGCGCGGCTGGATCTCATCCTCGGACGGGTAGCTGCGGTTCCATCCCCGACCTTCGATGCGATCGGGATTCCAGCGGTACGCATAACGGCTGTCGCGCGCGTTATATCGATACGCATCCGACTGCCAGCGAGCGCGCGGATCGCGATCGGGATCGGGCATCTCGTGCTCGGGATCGTAGCCACCGATGAATCGTTCGTGATCACGTGGTCGAAATCTCATTTGTTCCTCCGCGAGCTGCGTGTAGCGGCGGCCTTCAGGCCGCCGGCAGGCTGAAGCCTGCCGCTACACCTGCAATGTGCGTTCACACATCCATTGTTCTCATGAATCTGATGTCCAGAATTCGAAGCCTCGCCAATCCAAACAACCTCATCCGTTTCACCGGCCTGCTGACGCTGTGGATCGCGCTGCATGTCTACGCGGCGCGTCCGCTACTCGTCGCCGCATCCGCGGAAGGGATCGCGCCGCTGATTGCATGGAGCGTGGTGCTGCTGATGCCGTTCGTTTCCATGCTGCCGCTCATTGCCAGCCGCTCCGACGCGCTGAGGTTCCGCTCCTTCGCGCATTGGAC
>QHVY01000144.1:0-29703 GCA_003223695.1 Acidobacteriota bacterium | reverse complement strand
TCACCTCGGATCTTCTTCGTTTGTCTCTGAAGATCGCCCGCGCGACGATCAGCGCGCCAACGATGAGCTTCGTCACGATAGCAGTGGCGGGCCTCTTGGCTTTCGTTGGTCTCGTGCAGGCGAGGCGGCCTCGTGTGGTTTCGCTTCAAATCCCCGCGAGCCTCGACTATCGCCTCGTGCAATGGAGCGATGTGCACATCGGCCCGACGATTCAGCGCCGCTTCGTCGAATCGCTGGTCGAGCGCACCAACGCGCTGAAAGCTGACGCGATCGTCATCACCGGTGATCTCGTCGACGGCCATGTCGATGATCTGCGCCACGCGATCGAACCGCTGCGGGATCTGCGCGCGCGCGACGGCGTGTTCGTCGTCACCGGCAATCACGAGTACTACTGGCACGCCAGCGAATGGGTGAAAGAGTTCGAGCGTCTCGGCCTGACATTTCTCAAGAATGAACACCGCGTCGTCAACGGGAATCTCGTCATCGCCGGCGTCACCGATCCGGCAGGCCGCGATACGCACAAACCTGATGCTCGAGCCGCGCTCGCCGGCGCGCCTCGAGATGCATTTCGAATTCTGCTGGCGCATCGCCCCCAAGCCGCGCAGGACGCAAGCCGTCTCGGCGTCGATCTGCAACTCTCCGGGCACACGCACGGCGGCCAGTTCTTTCCGTTCAATCTGCTGATCCGCTGGTTTCAGCCGGTCGTGGCCGGACTGCATCGCGTCGGCGACATGCTGCTGTACGTGAGCCGCGGCACAGGTTACTGGGGGCCGCCCTCACGCCTCGGTGTCGGCGGCGAGATCACGGTGATTGAGCTGACGCGCGAAGCTTCTTGAAGGCCCATAGGTCTTCCTGCAGCAGATCGATTTTGCCGCTGCTGTCACGATGGAAAACGATCTCTTTCGGCCGCGCGCCTGCCGCAGGGAGAAACGCCAGGCGATCGCCGGCAACACGGAGCAGCGGAAACTCCTTACCGAACTGCTTCAATACGAGTGCGTCGCCGCTGCGCACCACCTCGATCGTCCAGCGGCGCGGCTGCGCGTAGGTGCCTTCATAGTCAGACGTCTGCTGCGGAGGAATCGCTATAGTATTGGTTACTATAGGAGCCGGCGCGGCGCGGCCCGTACATGTCTCCAATGCACGCTGCGCCGTGCTGCGAAGAAACGCATCGCTGTTTGCCAGCGCAATGACGGCACAGTGCTCGTCGGGTCTCATCCGCAACACAGCCGTGAATCCCGGATTGCTGCCGGCATGTTCGACGACACGATCATTGATAAAGAGGCCGTATCCATACTGCTGGCGCAGTGCTGGAATCTCGACCCGCGGCGTAAACATTGTCCTCACGACATTCGCCGCGATCACCTGCTGTCCATCGACCATGCCGTCGTTGAGCAACGCAATCGCGAAGCGCGAGAGGTCATTGGCGCTGGCGAAGAGGCCGCCCGCCGGCCACTGCCTCGAATCCTCGGCCAGCGGCCGAATAACCTCGCCCGACATCTTGTGACCAACGGCGAACGGATACGTCATGACGGTGACGGTGCGAAATCCGCTGTGAGTCATTTTCAGTGGTGACAACACCGTTGCTGCAACCAGGTCCGGGAAAGCCTTCCCGGCGATTTTTTCGAGAACGAAACCGGCGAGCGTGTAACCAGCGTTCGAGTAGGAGAACGTTATTCCGCCATCGCGTTGTCGTCATGCGTGCCGAATTCGTCCGGCTCATCGCGGATGCCTGCGGTGTGCGAGAGAAGCTGGCGGATTCGCGCGGAACCGAGGCAGCCGGGGAGGGCGATGTAGCGGCTGACCGGCGCATCGAGATCGATCACCTTTCGCTCCGCGTACGTGAGCAGCGTCATCGCCGTGAATGTCTTCGTCAGCGACGCGAGCTCAAACGCGGTGTCTAGGCTTACCGGAGCGCGCGTCTCAGCATTTGCGATGCCAAATGCTTTTGCGTAAATGGGCGTTGTGCCGCGAACGATCACCACCGCGGCACCGGGGATGTTCAAGCTCTTCATCTCCGCGGTGGTGGCTTCATCAAGTGCCGTTTGCTGCGCGGTAACCGGTGTGGCCATCACTGCACATAAAGCGATTTCGGCGATTTTCATGAACACAACCTCTCAATGACGGCGGCGAGTCCATCGACGACCTGCGCGAGGCGCGCGTAGTCGATCGTCTCCGGCTTGTCCAATGAAGTGTGATAGTACGGATTTCGAAAAGGCGCCGTGTCGGTGACCATCACCGCTGGATAGCCGAATCGCCAGAACGCCCACTGATCGGACCAGGCGACGCCGGCGATCATTTCCGGCAGCGCGCCGCTCACCGCAGGAAAGCTCTTGAAGCTGCGAACGCAGCGTCGGAGGAGGCGCCACGACTGCAGATTGGAAACGAAGGCAACGAAGTTTCCGACCGATGGATAAATGAAGTCGAGCATCGCCGGATAGGTCTGCGACTTCGGCGCGTCGGTGAAGTAGCCGATCGACTCCAGGCTGAGCATGGCCACGATCTTTTCGCCGCGATCGTGACAGCGCTGGGCGTACTGGAAGCTACCCATCGCGGGCGTGCCGAAGTGCGGCGGCTCCTCATTGGCAAAGGCAACGAATCGCAGTGTGCGGGCCGGCTTTAGCCGGGCGAATCGATTCGCCAGTGAAATCGTCGCCGCCACTCCGGTCGCGTTATCGTCCGCACCGGGCGAGCCGATCACAGAATCGTAATGCGCGCCGACGATGACGATCTCCAGGTTGCCGCGGACTTCGCATTCGATGTTCACGCCGTGCTCGAACGTTTGCCGCGATGCGGACGGAAACGATTGCTCGATGAAAGCCGCGGCCTCCGCGTACGCGCGCGGCCTCGTCACGTTGCGCTCGCCGATCGCACCGGCGAGCGTTTCTACGATTTCCCGCATTCGACATCCTTCTCCCCGCGTGCGGGGAGAAGGTGCCCGCAGGGCGGATGAGGGGTGCCCCTCACCCGGCGCTGCGCGCCACCCTCTCCCCGCTGCGCGGGGCGAGGGATCTCGTTCGCGCTCATTTCCCGCAACGTTCGATCTCGCGCTGGCACCAGCGGGCCTCGTCGGCGAAGCCGGCGCGCTCGCAGACCGCGCGCAATCGGCGATAGCGCTCGATGACGTCGAACCCAACACTCCACTGCAGCTTACGGAGATCGACGGGACAGAGATGCATCGGACGCGCGTCCGATTCGGCGAGATGATTCGATCCGTTGAGTACACATCGGAAGTAGATGCAATGCTCGATGCCGAACATGTGCGAAGTCTCGTGCGCGACCACTTTGCAGCTTCGGCGTGCGACCCCTTCGTATCGGGCGAACGAATACACGCCGACGCGATCGCGCAGCGCCGCCTGTCCGAAAACGAAATTCCACGCTGGATCGGGATAGAGATCGATCATGGTGATTCCGAGCATGCAGTAGGCGTCCGCCGGGAGTTGCCGTTTGAGATACGAGAGGATGTCGGTCGTCAGAAGCTGACGCTGCCGCGTATACGGATTCGTACGCGTTGTGATTTTCGCCGTCGCCAGATCGAGCGGCGGACGCACGACCACAGGCATCATGAAAAATGCTTCCGTAAATTCTTTCAGTGTCTCGACAGACGTAGAGCCGACTCTCAGTCGGCTCGGGAGCCGGCTAAGAGCCGGCTCTACGTCGAAAGTACCGAGAGGCTGGAGATAGATGGTGTGCTGCTGCGGAGTTGGGCGATTCGGGTGCGAGCTTACGAAATCGTCGAACGTCTGACCGCGCTCGGGATGATTTGCCAGCCAGTCGTTCGGGCCGGGGGCGGGCAGTGCCTCGAATACCGCAGGATTCACAGCACATCGAAGCGCTGGCGGCAATGCGTGGGTATCGCCGATCGCCGTGAGTGCGATTGCAAGGGCGATCTGTTTCACCTCCGGTCGCGCACTGCCTTTGCCATCAGGCCGATTCCTACAGCGATCGCTGCTGCGCCTGCGATGAGCCACGCCGAATTCGACGCCGCGTTCCGGCTCGCGCGCCTCACCGTGCGCAGCGCATTTCGTTTCTGCACGTACGCGCGCGAATCGACTTCCTGCAATGCGCCTTTGACTCGCGGCGTTTCCAGAAGCTTACCAACCGCCCACACCGCGAGCGGCGGAATCAAGCGTTTGATGACCTGGTGCGTGCTGGACGTTTTCATGACGTGAACTTCTCAAGCAATTTCAGCGCCTCAGCGTTGCCGCACACGTACAGCTCGTCGCCGAGTTCGATTTTCGTCTGCGCGCTCAAGCGGGTGATGAACGCGCCGTTCCGGGCAATCGCCACGACAGAGCAGCCATGCTTGCGGATCGGCAGCTCGGCGATCGTCCGGCCGGCGGCGCCGTTCGCCGCAATGCGGGCGATTTTGCGATGTTGCTCATGCGTTCGGGAGCGGCCGAGGAGGCGAGCGGAGAGCATTTCACCGGAGATGTCGCTGATCGAAAGGGCGTAGTCGGCGCCGGCGCGGTAGATGTTGTCGATGTTCCGCGCGTGATTGACGCGCGCGATCACTGGCACGTCGGCCGCGGCGTCGCGGCAGATCACTGTCGCGAAAAGCGTGGCGTCATCGGAGTCGAGCGCCAGTACGACGCCGCGCGAGTCGCGAAGTCCCGCGCTTTCGAGTACCGACGGATCGAGCACATTGCCAACGAAGTCGACGCCTTTCATCGATTGCTTTTCGATCACGCGCACTTCTTCGCCGGCATCGGTGAGCAGCTCATGTACCTTTCGTCCGACTTCGCCAAAGCCGGCGACGATGTACGGGCCTTTGCGCCGCATGTACGCGGCGCCGAAGAGCTGTGCCGCACGATCGAGGCTCGCTGCATCGCCTACGAGCTCGAGCAGCGCGCCGGGCTCGATGCGCAGCTCTCCGTCGCAGCTCGCGTTCAACCGGCTTCGCGACCATTCTCCGACAACGATCGCTCCGCTTCGCGATCCGATCTGCGCCTCGCCCAGCGTTTTTCCGGCGAGCGGACTCGATGCCGGGACGCGCAGCTCTCGTCGTTCCAGTCCAGCGATCGACTCCGCTCCCGGCAGGCGCGGACTGATCCGATCGCTCGCGTGCGCCGCGAGCGCGGCAGCGACGATGTGCCTCGGCGTATAGGCAGACGTCGCCCCGGCGAGCTCGATCGGACGTCGATGCGCCGGCTCCTCCACGAAGGCGAAAATCTCGCCGCGGAATCCCATCTGTCGCGCGCGCAAAACGATCGCCGCGTTTTCTTCGTCACGGCCATTCGCGACGAGCGCCCGGGCGACGCCCAGGCGGCACACGTCGAGCGCGTCTTCTTCGGCGCGGCTGAAGACGACGCGCTGGTCCATCTCCAGAACCGCTCGCGCTGCGGCTTCGTCGGTCTCGAGGACGAGCGACGGCACCGCGGCCGCTTTCAGCCGCTGTATGAGTGACTCAACCGCTGGTCCGAATCGATAAATCACGATGTGATTGGCGATGTCACCCGCTTCGCGCGGGAGGCGTTCCTCGAACCGGCGTTCGAGAAACGGAATCATGACGACCGGCACGATCATGAAAATCAGGAACACGCCGATGAGCTGCAATGCGGCGACGAGAAGGACCATCTCCGGGTTACTCCAGCGGACGTCGCCGCCGTAGCCGGTGGTGCTCAATGTTCCCGCTGCCCAATCGAACGATTCCCAGAACGTGCGCGGCTTTCCCTCGAGGTGCGCCATTGCGAACTGATAAATCAGCGCGGAGGCGGTGACGAACGCGACGAGAACCATCGCCAGCGCGATGAGCCTTCGCGTCGAGCGGTGCATGGGAGAATTCTACGTTGGCCGTTCGCCATTCGCCGCTGGCCGATAGGCAATGTTCACGGCCAACGGCCAAAAGCCAACGGCCAACCTATGCCGCAACTCCTTTGCACAGTGCGCAGTTGCCACCTCCCGCTTGCGCGCGAGGAGCGGCGCGTCGTCTGTCCGCGTGGTCACTCCTTCGACATCGCGCGCAGCGGCTATATCAATCTGCTGCAGCCGCAGGAGCGCCGCTCGCGAAATCCCGGCGACTCTGCCGAGGCGGTGGCGGCGCGGCGGCGGTTTCTCGATCGCGGTCACGCCGAGCCGCTGCTTGATGCGATTCGGGCGATGGTCGCCCCTCACCCGGCGCTTCGCGCCACCCTCTCCCAAGGGAGAGGGCATGCTGAGGAGTCGATCCTCGACGCCGGCTGCGGCGACGGTTACTACCTCGGTTCCCTCGGCCGCGGGTCCGGGATCGACATTTCGACCGCGGCGATCGATCTCGCGGCGCGACGCTATCCGCAATGCGAATGGATCGTGGCGAATGCCGATCGATTCATCCCCTATGCCGACGCATCCTTCGATCTCATCCTCTCGATCACCGGCCGCATGAACGCAGAAGAATTTCGGAGAGTCGGACGCGGATATCTGCTCGTCGCAGTTGCCGCTCCCGACGATCTGATCGAATTGCGCGGAAGACGCGGACGCGATCGCGTTGCGCGGACCATCGAGACATTCGCGCCGTTCTTCTCGCTCGTGAAGCGGGAGCGCGCGACGACAGTCGCTGAGCTGAATGCAGATGAAGCGCGGGACATCCTCTTCGCGAGCTATCGCCCGCGTGGAGGACAGCGGCCCTCCGCTGTCCATCTCAGCCTCGACTTGCTGTTGTTCCGGTGTGCGGGCCGGCTTCAGCCGGCCGGCTAAAGCCGGCCCTACACCTCAGCGGCAGCGGTTCGTGAATGTCACTCGACGCGACATGCTCCTGTTACCCGCGCCGTCGGTCACCCGCAGTTGTTCCCAGCCGCGATAACGGCTTCCGAGCCTCCAGTGATCGAAGACGCGGCGTGTCTCATTGCCGCGATTGAAGTGCAATTTTTGGGACGGTCCGGTCGCGCCGTCGCTGCGGAGCCACTGGACTGTAACTTCTCCAGGATGGCGCGAGGTGATCTCAGCGGAGAAATCGAACTGATGCGGACAGCGCCCGAGACGTTTCACGAACGGCGCAGCGATGAGTGGAGAGGCGACGAGAAGCAAGGCGGCAGCGAACAGCGATCGAGACATCAACGAGCCTCCTCGAAAGAAGTGCCGCGTCCCCTTTCGCGGTCCGAATATTTTAATGCGAATGCTCGGAGATCCTCCTGCACTTGACGCGCAGGATCTTCGCCGAACAGCTTGGCGATCGCCGCGCCGAGCGCGCCCGCCGGCGGGTCGTATCGGAGCACCACCTTCACATCGGTTCCGCGATTGCCGCCGGAACGAGTGAAGTGTACCGACCCGGCGTTGTGAACATTTGCTCCGTCGACAGAGCGCCAGCCGATCAGCTCATTGGGAATCTCGTTGATGATCTCAGCATCCCACTCGGCATCGGTTCCGATCGGTCCTTTCGCGACCCAGTGCGAGCGTTTGTCATCGAGCACTTTGACGGATTGCAGATGGGACATGATTCGCGGCAAATTCTCGAAATTTCGCCAGAAGTGATAGAGCTCTTCCGGAGAGGAATTGACGGTGACGCTCTCTTCGACGCGAATGCCGCGTCCGTACGACACGCTTACGTTGCGATCCTCGTCCTTTTCATCGGCGGTGGAAATGCCGAGCGCGCCGTAGAGCGGGCAGCGTCCGGTGGCGCCGCGCCACGCAAGGATGCCGCCGATACCGGCGAGAAGCACTCCGGGAATCGATCGACGAGCGAGGCCGTATGCTGCGAGCGCGGTTCCGCCAATCACCGAGATCCAGCGCTCGGGATTGCTGACATTCGTATTTTCCATGCTTCGTTACAGAGCACGAGGTATGCCGGAAAGATACAATCGCCCGCCATGACCGTCGCCCCTCCTCCCGTCCGTCCGGTGTCGATCGAAGAGATCCGCGCCGCGCGCGAGCGGACGCGCAAACTCGTCGTGCATACACCACTCATTCAATTGCGGCACGACACGACAGCACCGGACATCTGGTTGAAGCTGGAGACGCTACAGCCGATCAACGCGTTCAAGATTCGCGGCGCGGCGAATGCGGTGGCGATGCTCACGCCGGAAGCTCGCAAAAAAGGAGTCTGGACAATCAGCGCCGGCAACGCCGGTCAAGGCGTCGCCTTCGCCGCGCGCGACGCGGGAATCGTCTGCACGGTCGTGGCGATCGAAACCGCTCCGGAGACGAAACTGGAACGCATGCGCAACCTCGGTGCACGTATCGTGAAAGCGCCGTTCGACGCTTGCTGGCGCGCGATGGAGACGCGCGAGTTTCCCGGCGTGGAAGGGACGTTCATCCATCCGTTCGACGATCACAATTTCGTCGCCGGCAACGCCACACTCGGCCTGGAAATCATCGAGGACTTGCCGAACGTGAAGACCGTCATCGCCGCGATCGGCGGCGGCGGGTTGATCTCGGGAATCGGCAGCGCCATCCGCCAGCTCTCACCGAACGTCCGAATCCTCGGCGCCGAACCGGAGACCGCGGCGCCGGGCGCGCTCTCATTCGAAAAAAATTCGCCGCAAGTGTTCACCCAGTGGCAAGCGTCGTTCGTCGACGGCGCCGGCGGCAAGAGCATCTTTCCGCGAATGTGGGAGCGCATGCAGGGAATCGTCGATGGGTCGATTGTGGTCTCACTCGACGAAGTGCGCCGCGCAATGCGACTCATCGCGGAGAAGACGCGCGTGATCGCGGAAGGGGCGGGAGCGCTGGGGGTCGCCGCGGCGCTGAGCGGGCGGGCGGGAGGAGGGCCGATCGTCGCGGTGGTGTCAGGTGGCAATATTGATTTGAAAAAATTCGCGGAGCTAATTCTTTGACCTGAGAAAGTTCGAATTTCGAATTCAGAATTAAGAATTAAGAAGCCCATCCGCTCAAGGCTGTTCTAATTCTGAATTCTTCATTCGAAATTCGAAATTTGCACTTCGTGGGTCGCGCGCATTACTTCACAGTTGCTAATGGCCGCAATCCGCCCGGCGGATTCGGGTAATCGTGCCTGTCCGCCATCTGAGCGATCGGCGTATTCATCACCGGTACCGCGAGTCCGGCGACGTTTGCGGTCAGGTTCGCAGGTGCCGGCCGCTCAATCGTCGCCGCGAGGCGCACCTTCACATTTTTTGGCTCGAGGAGCGCGACTGAGTCGGCTTTGAGCAGCATCGCCGTAACGAACACGTCCGCGTTTCCAGGAATGTTCTTCAAGACGAGTCGCGCGGCAGGCGCGCCCGGCGCGGTGAACGTTATCGTTATGTTCCCCGGCGGTACGTCGAGCAGGATGAACGCGCCGTTTTCCGCAATTCCCCCCGACACGTACGGAGCATTCTCGACATCCACGTACGTCGATTGAAAGAGCTGACGACGACGAGCGGCCTCGGTCTCCGGCGTCTGAAAGGGAGCGTGCGGCGAACCGGCGACGTCGACAATCCAGCCGCGCACGCTGATCGGTTCTTTGCTGACTTGCGGCCCGTTCGGGTTCGCTGGGCCGCAAGCAGCCACGACGAGCAACATCAATGAGAAGCGAGCGGTCATCGGCATGCGATAATACGAGAATCGAAGTGCCCGGTGCCCAGTACCCAGTGCCCAGGTTGTTGATTCCAATGGACTGGGCACGGGGCACCGGGAACTGGGCACTGTTATGAAGCGGTTTTTTCCGCTGCTGATTCTCGCCGCCGCATCGATTCTCCTCGCACAGGCACCCAATCAGGCGACGCTTCGCACGCCGACGGGTGACCGCCTGGTGACGATCACACGCGTCAATGGACAAACTCTGTTTGCTGCGGACGAAGTCATGGCCGCGCTGGGAGGCGCCGTTTCGCCAGACGCGACCGGCTTCAAGGCGAATTTGAACAATACGATCGCCGCGTTCGGTCCCGACAGCCGCTTCGGTGTGGTCCGCGATGAGCTGATCGAGATGCCAATCGCTCCCGCCATCGTCGAAGGACGCCCTTACGTCCCACTCCAATTTTTCCAGGGATTCCTCGGCAAAGCGGCGGACCTCGAGGTGTCGTGGGATCCAGTCAGCCGCTTCCTGACAGTGCGCCCGACCCAGCACACGATCATCGGCGTTCAGTTGTCGGTGGCCAATGTGCAGGGCGTGTCGAAAGTCGTGATCACGCTCAGCGGACCCACGGATTACACGATCACGAAGGAGCAGAGCGCGTACACGATTCGATTTAAAACGCAGATTCGCGCGCCCTTTGCGGCGCAGTCGTACGACGATCCGTACGTCGCCAAAGCGACTTTTTCGGCGAGCGATCTGCGTCTCGATCTGAAAGCGCCGGATGCCGGCGCCGATGCCTACAAACTCGAGAATCCATTTCGGATCGTGCTCGACTTTCACAAAGTCGCTCCGGGACCTTCGACGCTGCCGACGATCGTCATTCCCACGAGGCCGGTCGAGACGCCGGGGATTCACACGATCGTGATCGATCCTGGACACGGCGGCAAAGAAGTCGGTGCGATTGGGCCCGGCGGAATGATGGAAAAGGATGCGACGCTCACGCTCTGCCGCAAACTCGCAGACAATCTCGAGACGAGGCTGAGAACGCGAGTCATCCTCACACGCACTGATGACAGCGTGGTCACGCTTGATCAGAGGACGGCCATCGCCAATCAGTACAAGGCCGATCTGTTTCTGTCGGTGCACATGAACGCCGCCGTGGTCAAGGGTGCGCACGGCTCCGAGACATACTTTCTTTCGCTGGAAGCATCCGACGAGCTCGCGAGGAAGGCAGCGGAGGTGGAGAATGCCGCGGGGAGACCGCTGCCGCCGGCCGGCAGCAGCGATCTAAAACTGATCTTGTGGGACCTCGCGCAGCAGGAGTATCTCGCCGAGTCGAGCCGCTTCGCGCAGGCGGTGCAGGAGGAGATGAACCGAGCCACCGGCGTGCAGAATCGCGGCGTGAAGCAGGCGCCATTCAAAGTGCTCGTCGGCGCGACGATGCCGGCGGCTCTAGAAAATGATCATTGACGCGCTGACGACTGCAATCCAGCGCTACAAGATCGATTACGAAACGCGTATCGGCGTCCTTCGGCCGGCCGCACCGGCGGCGGCATCGAAGTGATTCGCCGCTTTGCGTTTGTCACTCTGCTTCTCCTGACAACGTCTTGCCGCCGGCAACAGCCGCTTTCGCGCAATCTCAACGTCGAGAACAAAGTGGCGATGCGCACGGTGTCGCTCTACTACGAATCGCCCGATCTGTTACTCGCACCGGAACGTCGCAATCTGCCGCTTCCCCAGAATCCCGCCGCCGCGCTCGACCTCGTCATGCGCGAGCTGCTGAAGGGCTCGGCGAACGCTGCCGTTCCACGGCTGCTTCCGGCCGATACGACAATTCGCGGGGCGTACCTCCTGCCCGAGGGCACGGCCTTCGTCGATCTCGGCGGACCGACGCTGACCCAGGGTTGGACAACAGGGAGCCATCAGGAGTTGATGGCGATCTACTCGGGGGTGCAGACAGTTACGGCGAATTTTGTCGAGGCCAAACGTGTGCGAGTGCTCGTCAACGGAGAGCCGGCTGAAACTTTGGCCGGTCATGTGAGTCTAAGTAGAGCGCTGACCCCGGTGCCGTCGATGGTCGTCCGCTGAATCTGGTTGACCGAACAAGTGTTCTGTAGTAGTCTGCAGTTGCTTCCGAATTTGTGCGTTATCTTATTGAAATATAAGTTGTTGTCACGTTGCTGTTACATTGAGAAATTTTTCACAAAGTGTGCGATAATTTCTCCGTATTGACCATTGAGGAATTACTGGATGGGCAGGCGAGAATCTGCTTCCTGTTGTACTGAGCCTGCCTCAAAGTTGTACCTCTTGAAGTCTTCTTTGAACCTTACCGATCTGTTGACTCACCCCTGAGCGTTCGCGCCACGCACATCCAGTAAGTAACCCCCGCCCCGTCCCGCCAAGCGGGACGGGGCAAATTTTTTTCGCCAGTGCCGCAATCTCAAAAGCGAAATTTCGAATTTCGAATTAAGAATTAAGCATGAAAAATGAAAGCCGGCGGAACCACGTTTTTTATTTTTTATTTTTCATTTGAAATTTGAAATTTGAAATTCCGTCAGGTGATCAGCGCTGCGAGCGCCTGCTCGACGATCATCCGCGCATCCGCGTTGACCATCAGCCATCGCATTTCGCCAGTGGCGGAATCTCAAAAGCGAAATTTCGAATTTCGAATTAAGAATGAAAAATGAAAGCCGGCATAGCGACGATTTTTCATTTTTCATTTTTCATTTTTCATTTGAAATTTCGTCAGGTGATGAGCGCTGGCAGCGCCTGCTCGACGATCATCCGCGCATCCGCGTTGACCATCAGCCATCGCGTGTTGAATACCGATGCATCGGCCGCGGCGAGGAGCCGCTCGCGAGGAATGGCAAGCGCCGGACGGCCGGCGGCGGCGTCGCACAGAATTTCTGCTAGTAGCGCCATCGACTGGCTGAGGTCTTCCTGACCGGCCAGTACGGCCGCAATCGCGAGCAGCGCCGCCGATTCTTTTTTCGTGGCGAACTGTTCGAGCAGCACGGCGATATCCGCCGCCAGCTCCTCATCGCGCTGCACGTTTCCTCCGACGTAAATCGCCTGCGACCGCGAGCGGATCGTCGGCAGCAGCAAGTCGGGCGAGCGCGTGAGCAGAATGAACGTCGTGTCGCGGACCGGTTCCTCGAGCGTTTTCAACAGCGAATTCGATCCGCCGGCGCTCAGCGCATCCGCAGGATCGATGATGAAGACTTTGTTGCGCCCTTCGTATGGCCGCAGGATGGCCGCAGCGACGATGTCGCGGATCTGTTCGACGCTAATCAGCTTTCGCTCGCTGCCAACTTCGATGAAGTGCACGTCCGGATGAATGCGCCGCTCGATCCGCTGACATGCGAGGCAATCGTCGCCGCTCGTTCGATTCAGACAATTCAGCGCTTTGGCGATTCGAATCGCCGCGTCGCGCAACGCCTCGGCTGACGGTCCATGCAGAATCACCGCATGATGCAGCTCCCCGCGACGCGCGGTGTCGGCTAACAGCGCTCCAGCATTGTTCATATCGGCACTCGCTCTTGCAGAACCTGCCATGTGCGCGCGAAAACTTCGTCCGCTGCTCCCGTAGCGTCGATCACTGCATAACGCTTTGGATCGGAGGCGGCGAGTGCGAGGTAGCCCTCGCGAACGCGGCGATGAAATCGAAGATCTTCGAGCTCGAAGCGTCCTTCGTCGAGGGGCGCCTTCGTATTGCGCGATCGCGCGCGCGTCAATCCGACCTCCTCGGGCAGGTCGAAAATCAACGTGAGATCGGGCTTCAGCGAATCTGTCGCCCAGTCGTTCAGTCCGCGCAGCCGATCGAGATCGAGAAGGCGACCAAAGCCCTGATACGCGAGCGTGGCATCAGTGAATCGATCGCAGATCACGACGCGTCCTTCGGCAAGGGCAGGGCGGATCACCTCGGTGACATGTTGCCGCCGCGATGCGGCGAAAAGAAAAAGTTCCGCGACGGGATCAATCTTCTCGCGCGTGTCGAGCAAGATCGCTCGAATGCGATCCGCAGTGGGCGTGCCGCCTGGCTCTTTCGTCACCAGCACGTTCGGAATGCGTTCCGCCAGCTTGCGGAGCTGCGTCGTCTTACCGGAGCCTTCGATGCCTTCAAGTGTGATGAAGACCATCTTTCAATCCGCGAAGGTAGTGTTCGCGCATCAACCTCTCGAAGACATCATTGCGCGCGAGAAACCGAAATCGCTCGCCGAGTCGGGCGCGGCGATGGAGGCGCGCGAGCTGGCGTTCATTCGCCAGACGGCGCGATTCGAGCTCGTGTACGCCGAGGAAATGTCCGAGCTCCGGGTGCTTGCGATAAAAAATCGCCCCCGATTTCCCAACCGTGTACTGCCGCCGGGCAAAGGAGTCGACATTCATCTGATGATAGTGACGCGTCACCGCCTTCGCGTTATAGCGGATCTTGAGGCCGCGCGCCTCCAGACGATAGGCGAGCTCGATGTCCTCCCACGCGGCGGATGGGAACGTGGTGTCGAACGGATTCTCGAGGAGGAGCTGCCGGTCGATCGAGATGTTCGACGTGTAGAAAAAGTTGAATGGAACCGTTTCACCGTCTTCAATTAATCTATATCCAAATTGAAGACCATAATCGTTTATGTAATCCATGAAGGCGGTAACACGCTCGCTGCGCGGCCACCCCGTGTAACCGAGACATGCGATAAGCCGATCATCGTGGGAATCGTGATGCGTGCGGGCATGCTCGGCGAGGAAGCGCGGCTCGGGAACCGTATCGTCGCCGATGAAGACGATGAAGCGGCCGCGTGCGAGCGAGACTCCGTGGTTCCTCGCGTGACCTGGCCCGGAGTTCGGCTGCGAGCGAAAGACAATTCCGCTGCGCTGCGTCAAAATCTTTTCCGTCTCGTCCGTCGAGCCGTCATTGATCACGATCGTCTCGAACTCCGGCGCTTCCTGCTGCTGACCAAGTGCGTCGAGAACGCGCTGCAGCATCGTGATGCGGTTATGCGTCGGAATGACCACTGAGAAAGTTGGCTGTTGGCCGTTGGCCGTTGGCTGTGAGGGGCTCTCTGTCTCGGCCAACGGCGAACGGTCAACGGCGAACGTATTCACGCAGACACTCCGCCATCAATGCACAGGACCTGGCCGGTGATCCCGCTCGAATCGTCAGAAATGAGAAAGGCAATCGCCGCTGCGACTTCGTCCGCACGAATCGCGCGCCGCATTGGGATCTCGTGAATCATGTTTCGCTTCATGTCGGCATCGAGACCTGTGAGCATGTCCGTCTCGACGAGGCCAGGCGCCACGCAGTTGATGCGAATTCCGCTGCGCGCGACCTCACGCGCAAGCGACCGCGTCATCGCAATCAAGCCCCCCTTCGCCGCCGAGTAGTTCGTCTGGCCGACGACGCCGTGCAATCCGGACACCGAGGCCACGTTCACCACTGCGCCGCGGCGCTGCTTCAGCATGATCGGCAGCGCGGCGTGCGTCATCGAGAACGCGCCGCGCAGATTCGTGTCCAGAACGTCGTCCCACTGCTCGTCCGTCATGCTGAACATCAACGCGTCGCGACGAATCCCGGCATTGTTCACAAGGGCATCGAGCGCTCCAAAGCGCGTAATGACGTCTTCGACAACCGCGCGATTGCGCGCGTCATCGCGAACGTCACCTGGATACGCGTGCAGCCGCTCGCGATCGGTGCTCACAAATTCCTCGGCTGCCTTTTTCGACCTCGTGTACGTGAAGGCGACGTTATAGCCGTCAGCGAGCAGGCGCATGGCCGTGACGCGCCCGATCCCTCGCGCCCCGCCGGTGATCAACACAGTTTTCGGCATCCGCCGGCGATTCTAACGGACTGCGCGGCGACGGACCGGCGGCTGGATAAAACTCGTGACAGTAGCGACCAAAATGCGATCGATCGGCGAAGTCGGATCGGACGCATCTTTCAGTTCGTGATTCATGCCGGTGATGATCTGCAGCTCCGCCACACGGTTCGCGTTCGACAGTCGCATCGCGTCGTCGATAGTGACCTGAGTGTCAGCCGTGCCCTGTACGATCAAAACCGGAATCATCAATCGGCCAATCTCCACCGCCGGATCGTAGCGAAACCAGGAGATGAGATACGGTTGCCCACTTTCGTCGAAAATGAATCTGAGTCCAAACGGCACCATCGAATTGGGGACGGTAACGCCGGCATTTAACGAGGCGACAATTTTTCGTGCAGCGTCGATCAGCGCGGGCGTGAATTGTGCCTCGATCTGCGACAGGATGACGTCGCCCGCTGGCCGGCCTGCGCCTGCGAGTGAGATCACGCGGTCGACCGGCATCCTTTCTGCGGCAATAATTCCGATCAATGATCCTTCACTGTGCCCGGCGACGATGAGCAGTGAAAATCGAGGATCGCTCCGAAGCTGCTGGAGCCATCCAATAGCATCGCTGATCTCGGTCTCGATCGTCATGTCGCTAGTGAATGCCGCAGCACTTGCCGCCACACCGCGTTTGTCATATTGCAGCGAGGCGATGTCCAGCGCGGCGAGCGCCTCAGCGAGCATCCGGTAGGAGTTGTTCGGAGCTTGTTCAAGAGCGGAGTTTCCATCGCGATCGGTCGGCCCCGAGCCGGCGATGATCAGAACTACCGCCAGCGTCGCACGAGCGGGCGGCACGAGCAGTGTGCCGTAAAGCGTGCCAGTCGGCGTTTGCAGTGTGACTTCGTCAGCGAGCGCGGGCGATGTGAGGAGAATGACAACGGCGGCTGCGATTCTCACACGCGCGCCAGCGATGCCGCAATCGATTTGAACACACCCACGCCATCCGCGTTCCCCAACAGCGCCTCGGAGCAGCGTTCCGGATGCGGCATCATGCCGAGGACGTTACGCTCGCGATTGCAGATGCCGGCGATGTTGCGCGCCGAGCCGTTCGGATTCGCTTCCGAGATGATTCGTCCTTCGCTGTCGCAATAGCGGAAGATCACCTGCCGGTTGCGTTCGAGCTCATCGAGCGTAGCCGGATCAGCGAAATAGTTTCCTTCGCCATGAGCGATCGGCATCCGCAGAATTTCTCCGTTCGTGAGTTCGCTCGTGAACGGCGTGTCGGTTTCTTCGGTGCGCAGAAGGATGTCGCGGCTGGCGAAGCGCAGATGCGCGTTGCGCATCAGCGCGCCGGGAAGAAGTCCGACTTCCGTGAGCACCTGAAATCCATTGCAGATGCCGAAGACGATGCCGCCCGCGGCGGCATGATGGCGGATGGGCTCCATGATCGGAGCGAATTTCGCCAGCGCTCCGGCACGCAAGTAATCGCCGTACGCGAACCCGCCGGGGATGATCACGCAGTCGACGCCTTTGAGGTCCGTGTCTTTGTGCCAGAGCACTTCGGCCTCAGCGCCGATGATGTCGCGCGTGACGTGGAGCGCGTCGTGATCGCAGTTGGATCCGGGAAGAACGACGATGCCGAATTTCATAATTGGTTGTCGGTTGTCAGTTGTCGGTTGTCGGCGGGTGGGGACAACCGACAACCGATAACTGACAACCTAATGAGCGACCGCCGGTCTGGGCACACGGTAAATTGTAAGGTATCCCGCGCGCTCGGTCGTGTAGAGCAGATTCGATTGCCCGTCATATGCCACTGCGTACGCGTTCACGCCGTAGAGCGATGCCGGCGTGACGAGATGATCGGCGCTGGAAAACGCGCCGCTGCTGCTGCATCGCCGTTCAGCGAATAGCAGAAGGCGTGGCGCTGCGAGCGTGGCGATTTGCGGCCCGCTTCCCTTCGGGAGGCAGATCGGTTCGCTGATCGTCTTTTGTGAGACTTCATAAAGTGTGTCGTGGCCGAGGAGAAGAAGGACGCGGCCGGCAAACAGAGCGGCTTCAATCCCGTTCAGTCCCGCGACGAATCCGGTTTCCTGGAAGCCTTTGGTCTCGTAGAACGTCAGTCGATCTTTGGTGAGCACCGCCAAATGTGAGTCGGTAGCGGCGATCGCCGTCGGCTCATCCAGGGCGAGCATGCGTAGTTCCTCGTTGCCGCTCGCGTCGTAAACATGCACGCGATGACCAAGAACAAACAGGTAACGTCCTTTCGGATCGGGAAGCGCGTCGCGGATCGGCTCACCTTCGATCGTGATCTCGCGGGCGACGTGGAGGTCAGGCAGCTCGAGGATCGTGACGCTCTCGTCGCTGCCATTTGCGACATAGAGGTGCTTTCCGTCGGCGCTCATTCGCATCGTGACGAGCTCTTTTGTCGCTGCAAGGACCACCCGCTTCTTGATTGTGCCGCGTGCAGGATCGATCGCCACGACAGCCTGCGGCTGCGCAAGGCCAACGTAAATCGTGCCGTCGGCGCCGATCGCGATGCCATGCGGATCGCCTGGAAGCGACCAGCGGCGAACGATCTTCGAGTCGTTTGTTGGGATGACCGCGAGCGGAGTTTGCGCTTGAAGGGAGATCGCGGCGGATAAAGTGAGCAGCACGATCGTGGCTGCTGCGCGATCACCCCTCGATTGTGTAGGAGAAGTTTTCGATGACCGTATTCGCGAGGAGCTTCTCACACATTTGCCGAATCTGCTGCTCGACTTCCGGTCGTGACTGCCCACTATCCGCCAACGTGATTCGAAACAATTTGCCAGCCCGTACATCTTCCACACCCGAAAATCCAAGCGAGCTCAGCGAATGCTGAATCGCTTTTCCCTGAGGGTCGAGAACCGAGGGCTTCAGCTCGACGATGACGGTGACCTTCATGGTTGCTGGGGCGGGCTGAAGCCCGCCCCTACACTGAACTACTTCACGCTGGCAGTGAACACTTCCTCCATCAGCCCTCTGGCGGTGCAGCCGGGCGCCGGTTCGGTGTTGCGCCGGCTGTCGGTCCAGATCGGATGTGCGACCCCGCCGTACGCGACGAGGCCTTCGTAGTCGCCCTGCTGATTGCCGTAGTTGATCGAGCGGCAGGGGAAAACGCCGTCGCAGTCGTGCTCGTTCGAGCTGACCGTGGAGACGCGCACGTTCGAGGCGAACGTCGCGCCGCCGTCGCTCGAGCGCGACAAGTACGTATCCGTCATGTAGCGGAAACCGGTCGTGTCGTTTCGTGTGTCATAGAACGAGACATTCACGACGCCGTTGGTCGGATCGATCGACAACCAATGATTGAAGCGATCGACTGCAAACGCGAGCTGGTCGGTCGCCGGTTTCGGCAACGACCAGCTCGTGCCTTTGTCATCTGAGTACGACGTGAAAATATCGGTGGTCCCGTTGCCCGACAAATTCATCCACGAGCAGACGAGACGTCCGCGATGCGCGCCGCTGCTTCGATCGACATCGCAGGACGGATAGACCAACGCTCCTCGGAAACTCTCCGCGGGAATGCGGATGTCGAACGGAATTGCCTTGCCGGCGATCACGCTCTGCTTGTCCCACGTCGCGCCGGCGTCGAACGAGCGATTGAACGCGATGGTGTTCGCGGCGTAATCGTTCCATGCGACGTAAAGCTCGCCGTTCGTGCCGACGAATGGAACGGCGCCGATTGCGCGGCCGGGCCCTTTCGGATCATCCGCGCGCGTCACCGTGAAGGTGGCGCCCTGATCGCTCGACGTCGCCAGGCGGATTCCGCCTCCGGTCGAGCCGCCGATCGCCGCGTCCCACGCCACGTAGATGTTGTCGCGGAACGGCGAGGCCGGCGCATTGTCCGCCGTGATCATCGGCTTGTCGTTGAAATGATCTTCGCCGCCGTTGAACGAGAAGTACGTCACGCTCGGATACGTTTTGCCGCCATCCGTCGATTTCGCTACGGCCAACTCAGTTCCGTTGATGCCGTTACCGTTTCCGAAGAAGACGACGATATAACCGTAAAAGAGGTTGCCGCGCGAGTCGAACGCCAGCGTCGGATCCGAGCCGAAATCGATACCGTTCGCGCCGATCGCCGGAGGAAGAGGAGCATCGACGCCGCCCCACGATTTGCCGCCGTCGCTCGAGAAATATCCGCGCATCGGCAGACGGAAAATCTCGTTGGATCCGCCCGCCAGATTCTTCGTGTTCGCTGGGTTGATCGTGATGTACGTCTCGCTCTGCGGGCCGCATTCGTTCGACACGTCCACGTTGCCGCTGGACGAAACCGAGCTCGTTGACCCCGGATCAGCGGCCGGCCCGTTATTGAGGATGTACTGATATTTGTCCCACCAGGTCGGATCTTTGCTGTTGTTGCTCTGGCCAAACGCCGCGGCCGCGAAGAGGCAAAGCAGAAATGACAACTTGCGCATTCAGAATGGCTCCCTTCCGATTTCGGTGGCGAGAGCCTATCTTAGAATTGCTGGCCATGCGCGACATCCGTGCACTTTTTGCCGATTACGCCTCCCATCATCAGACGAAAGGCAACAAGTGGTTCCATCGTTTCGGAATCCCGATGATCATGCTGACGCTGGTCGGCATGCTCGCCCGTGTACCGATTGCCCCTCATGTGGATGCCGCAATCGTCCTGATCGTCATCGCTGAGATTGTGTACGCGATCCTCGATTGGCGGCTCGCAGCATTGATGTTGCTGATCTCGGCCGTTTTTTATTTGATCGGAGCCGCGCTCCCCTTCTGGATCAACGTCGCCTTCTTCATCCTCGGCTGGATCTTCCAGTTCGTCGGCCATAGCGTCTACGAGAAGCGGCAACCGGCATTCTTGACAAACGCCCTCCATCTGCAATCCTCGGGTTCCGAGGAGTAGGCAGTGTTGCTGAAGAGTGAGGAGATCCTCGTCGTCGAGGATGACCGAGCCATTCGCCGCCTCATCAGGATGGTCCTCGAGCGCGAGGGCTATCACGTCCACTAGGCCGCCGACGGCCTCGAAGCAGTCGTGAAGCTGGGCGTCGCGCAGTACGCCGTCATCGTCCTCGATCTGATGTTGCCGAACCTCGACGGATTTGCGTTCATGACGCAGAACGAATCTCACCTCAAGCGAATCATCGTCACCAGCGCTGCCTCACCCTCGCTGATCCGGGAGCGATTGCGCGGAACGCCGTTCGACATGCTGCCGAAACCGTTCGACATCAATGATCTCGTCGGGCGCGTGCGAGCATGCATCGTCGCGCAGACGCCTTCGTGAACGAAGAACGCTAAAATTTCACCATGCAGGCATTTGGCTCCGACCGCGTCCGCAGCGGCGACGGCGAGCAGATCGTCCTCTCATCGCGTTTGTCGAAGGGATGGACTCCTCGGGTCGAAAAAACGCTGACGAGCGCAGAGTTTCCCGGAACCGCGGTTCTTTGGGAGGAGCGATTTTTCGAAGTGGTTGCGGCGGAGAACGTGAAGCAAGGTGGTGTGCGGTACGTGCTCGAGCCGTGGCGCGACAACCACGCGATGCGTCTCACCGATCGGTACGACGCGGAAACCGAATCGCAGCGTGCGGAGGAGTATCGGAAAGATCTGCAGCGCGAAGCGGGGCGCAAATCGACGAACCTGCTCGGCGTGTTCACCGGAAATTTGCCGGCAGTCGTTCAGGAGGAGCTCGGACGCGAGCTGGGCGTCCTGCCGCCGCGCCTCACATTTATCTCGATCCTCGGCACCTATGCACTGATCGCGGCGATCGTTCTGCTGTGCGCGAGCTATCTGATCCGCGATGAGTTCCCGCCGATCGTACTCATTATCATCATAATTTATTTCGCCATCGAGAATTCGATCCGCTTCTTGATCTATTGGACGCAGTCGCGACCGATCGGCTCCGCACTCGGCTGGATCGGCTACATGCTCTTTCACTTCATCACCGGCCGCGGCGTCTCGCCATTCGCGAAGGAGAAAGGATGGTCGGTCAAGATCACTGACGCGCCCGATGAGATCGCCCAACGAGATGCGTTCGCGATGCGAGAGGCATTCGTCACGCTGCTCACTCCGGCCGAACAATCGCGCGTCGCCGCGCGCTTCAATTACGACTACCGCCGCGAATCCTCCGCCGTTGCGATTGTGCTTTTTCTCGTCGCGGCGGTGGGCATCGTCAGCTCATACCTTCGCGGAGCAGTCGTCGCGCTGCTCGTTGCGGCTGCACTCGCCGCCGAGCAGGTCATCCGCCTCGCCGCGTTTCGCCGCGGACCGGCGGCAAGCGTGCTGCGATTTTTCGTGCGGCCCTTTGTGCGGAAGCTTTTGTGAGTCGAAGGCTGCAGATCGCGGCCGGCCTCATTCTGCTCGCGCTTCTCACCTGGGCGCGCGTGCGGCTCATCGACTCGCTTCCCGACCAGGGCCATTTCGCGAAGTACACGATCGTCGCCGATCAGATTCTCGCCGGCCGCATTCCGCGGGACCGGCTGCTCGATTTCAGTCCGCTGTACCTCTGGTTCGTTGTAGCGATGCGAGCGATCGGCGCCGGATTTCGAGCGATCCGCACGCTGCAGATCGTTCTCGTCAGCGCCGGCGCTGTCCTCGTCGCCCTCGCGGCGCGCCGCTTCGGCCTCCTCGCTGTCATCGCCGCGCCGATTCTTCTCCTTGGCAGTCGCGGCGCGCTTGTGTGCGCGACGGAGTTGGAGCCGGAGACGTTCATTCTGGTGTTGAATGCTGGCGCGTTGGCCTGCTTGGTGGAAGACAGCCGCCCTCGGCTGTCCGGACAGCGGAGGGCCGCTGTCCTCCACCTTCTCGCCGGTTTTCTCCTCGGCCTCTCCGCCGCGTGCCGGCCGGTCGCATTGCTTGTGGTCATCGCAATTGCGATTGCGATGCGTTCATGGCGCCTGATCGCCGGCGCAATCGTGCCCTGACCGGCGAGATAACGCTGATGGATCCCGGCACGGTGTTTTACGAAGGCACGAATTCGAACGCCGCAGGCTACGAAGGTGTGCAGCCGCGGATCGTGAACGATCTCGAGCGGCAGTCACGTGATCCCGATTACCTCCACGTCGCCTATCGTGTCGTCGCCGCGAAAGCGCTTGGGCATCCGGTCACGCGCGCGGAATCGAATCGCTACTGGACCGCGAAGGCACTGGCGTTCGTCCGTGCATATCCGCTGGCCGCGCTGCGCCTCACCGCGCGCAAGTTCTATTTCGCATTGCAAAGCTACGAGCCATACGACCTGGCGACCATGGCGCGAAAAGATTTCCTGCTCTCGCGCGGATTCTTCATCCCGTTCGGAGTCACCGTCGCGCTGGCGCTGATGGCGATGCTTCTGCGAGTCCGCGGAATCGCGCCGCTGGTGATTTTCGTGTGCGCCGCAGGCGTGACGCTCGTCATTTTCTACGTCACTTCGCGTCAGCGGAACGCGATCCTGCCGCCGATGGTGATTCTCGCGGCAGCGGGATTGGCGACGTGGAGCCGACTCTTAGTCGGCTCGCGCCGGCTGAGAGCCGGCGCCACGTTGATCATCGCGGTTGCTATCGCCGTTTTGCTCAGCATCACCGGTCCGGCCCAACGCGAAGACGCTGCCGGATGGCTCGGCGTCCGTAACGGATTCGATCAGGCCATCGCCCTCGAACAGCAGGGCCAATGGGCTCAGGCCGACGCGTTGCTTGCGCAGCTCGAAAACGAGCATTACCGCCCGATTCGGGAAAATCGCGCCGTGTCATCCGTTGCTTACTACCGCGCGGTCGCCGCCGCGCACCTCGGTCGCGATCCGAGGCCGTTCTTGGCGGTTGCGGAGCGAGAGGCGCCGGGCAACGAGCACGTCCTGGCGATACAAGCCGCCCTCGGAAATCGATCCGCCGAGCGTCTCCTGTTCGAATTGCATGACCCGTTTACCGCTCGCCGCGCGTTACAGGGCATGTAGTTCGCACGAAGCGAGCTCGTGCCCGAAAGTGATTTTGACGGTCGTCGTCGTGTGGTCATCGAAGGCGTTTCACCCGCCGTCGATGAGGGCCGCTTTCCAGCGAAACGCGTTGCCGGCGATACAGTTCTCGTCGAGGCGGACGTGTTCGCGGACGGTCACGACGTTCTTTCCGCGGTGGTTCTGCATCGCCATCAAAGCGAGTCCACTGCCGCGGAAAGGCGCATGACACCGCTGGTGAACGACCGGTGGCGCGCGGAGCTTCGCGTCGAACAGCTCGGCTTCTATTTTTTCACCGTCGAGGCATGGGTCGATCATTTCCTCACGTGGCATCGTGATCTTCAGAAGCGGGAGAAATCCGATTACGCGGTGCAGCTTCAAATCGGATTGGAGATGATTCGCGCCGCCACATCGCGCGCGAAAGGGCGCGACCGCAAACGGCTCGCGCATTTCGTCGAAGTGCTCGAAGGCGATGATGAATTGGAAGACAAAGTACACGACGTGAAAAGCGACGAGCTCCTCGATCTCATGTGGCGATACTCCGATCGCACACACGCGACGCGTCTCGATTGCGAATACGCGATCGAAGTCGATCGCCCAAAGGCGGCGTTCAGCGCCTGGTACGAGCTCTTTCCCCGTTCGTTCGGCACTCTCCGCGATGTCGAGGCGCAGCTTCCAGGAATCGCCAACATGGGATTCGATGTGCTCTACCTCCCGCCCATCCACCCGATCGGGAAGACGTTTCGCAAAGGTCGAAACAATGTGATGACTGCTGGTCCGAACGATGTTGGCAGCCCGTGGGCGATCGGATCGGATGAAGGCGGACACACATCGATCCATCCGAAGCTCGGCACACTGGAAGATTTTCGCCGGCTGATCGAAGCGGCGAAAGGCAACGGGCTGGAGATCGCGATCGATATCGCATTCCAGTCATCGCCGGATCATCCGTACGTCAGCAAACACGACGAGTGGTTCTTGAAGCGGCCTGACGGCACGATTCAATACGCGGAGAATCCGCCGAAAAAATATCAGGACATCTATCCTTTCCATTTCGAGAGCGAGGCGTGGCGCGATCTGTGGAACGAGCTGCGCGATGTCTTTCTGTTCTGGGTCAAGCAAGGCGTGCGCATTTTTCGCGTCGACAATCCTCACACCAAGCCGCTGCTCTTCTGGCAATGGGTGATCGGCGAATTGAAACGCGATCATCCCGATCTCATTTTTCTTTCAGAGGCTTTTACCCGGCCGAAAATCATGTACTGGCTGGCGAAAGCGGGCTTTACGCAGTCGTACACATACTTCGCGTGGCGCAACACGAAATATGAGCTGACGGCGTATTTCAGTGAGATCACGAAGCCACCCGTCAGCGACTTCTTTCGGCCTAACGCCTGGCCGAACACACCCGACATTCTGACCGAATATCTGCAATACGGTGGACGACCGGCGTTTGTTGTGCGGCTTATCCTCGCAGCGACACTCTGTTCGAATTACGGAATCTACGGGCCCGCTTTCGAGCGGATGATGCACGAAGGGCGCGAGCCGGGGAGTGAGGAATACCGCGACTCCGAAAAATATGAAGTCAAACAGTGGCCGCCGGCCGAAGACGATCTGTCCGCTCTGATTTCCTCTGTGAATCGTGTGCGGCGAGAGAATCCCGCTCTTCAACAGAACGCGATGCTGAAGTTTCACACTACGAGCAATGACGAGATCCTTTGTTACAGCAAAGCTGCCGGCGATAACGTGATCGTCGCCGTGGTGAATGTCGATCCGCACAACACGCAATCCGCATGGCTCGATCTCGATCTCACCGCTTTGCAAGTGGACTCCAACCGGCCATTTCAGGTGCATGAGTTGCTCACGGGCGCCCGTTACACGTGGCATGGCGGGCGCAATTATGTGCAGCTCAATCCTCACGTGGTGCCCGCGCACATTTTCAGAATTCGAAGAAAGGTGAGAAGTGAACGAGATTTTGAGTACTTTCTGTAGGGCACGGCTGCGCCGTGCCGAATCCCAGGGTGCGGCACGGCGCAGCCGTGCCCTACACGATTGATGATGGATAACGCTTGGTACAAGGACGGAATCATCTATCAGACGCACGTCAAAGCGTTCTTCGACACGAACTCTGACGGCGTCGGCGATTTCCTCGGTCTAACGCAAAAGCTGGACTACCTTCAGGACCTGGGAATCAACATTCTGTGGCTGCTGCCGTTCTATCCATCGCCACTTCGCGACGACGGCTATGACATCGCCAATTACACCGCAGTACATCCGAATTACGGCACGCTGACCGATTTCAAGGCCTTTCTGCGAGAGGCACACCTCCGAGGGATTCGAGTCGTCACGGAGCTGGTGATCAATCACACGAGCGACACGCATCCGTGGTTCCAAAAATCGCGGCGCGCGAAGCCTGGATCTCCGTGGCGCGATTACTACGTGTGGAGCGACACGCCAGAAAAGTACAAAGACGCCCGGATTATTTTCAAAGACTTTGAAACATCGAATTGGGCCTGGGATCCGATCGCAAAGGCGTATTACTGGCATCGCTTCTATTCGCATCAGCCGGATTTGAACTTCGACAACCCCGCCGTTCACGAGGCGCTGTTCAAAGTCCTCGAATTCTGGATGAACCTTGGCGTCGATGCATTCAGGCTGGATGCGATTCCGTATCTCTACGAGCGAGAAGGAACGATTTGCGAAAACCTGCCGGAAACGCATGTCTTCCTCAAGAAGCTTCGTGCTCGGCTCGATGAGCTCTATCCGGGAAAAATGTTGCTAGCGGAAGCGAATCAGTGGCCCGAAGACTCGCGTCCTTATTTCGGCGACGGCGATGAGTGCCACATGGCCTTCAACTTTCCTGTGATGCCGAGGATGTATATGTCGCTCGCACAGGAAGATCGGTTTCCGATTGTGGATATCATGGCGCAAACGCCGCCGATTCCGGAGAATTGTCAGTGGGCGCTGTTCCTCCGCAATCACGACGAGCTCACGCTCGAAATGGTTACCGATGAGGATCGCGACTACATGTGGCGCACCTACGCTACCGATCGCGAGGCACGCATCAACCTTGGAATTCGGCGCAGGCTTGCGCCGCTGATGCAGAACAATCGCGGGCGCATTCATCTGATGAACGGCCTGTTATTCTCGTTTCCCGGAACGCCGATTGTCTATTACGGCGACGAAATCGGCATGGGCGACAACATTTATCTCGGCGACCGTAATGGCGTGCGCACGCCGATGCAGTGGAGTGCGGATCGCAATTCAGGATTCTCGCGCGCCAATCCGCAGAAGCTTTATCTGCCGGTCATCATTGATCCGCAGTATCACTATGAGCAGGTCAACGTCGAAGTGCAGCAGTCGAGCCCCTACTCACTTTTGTGGTGGACGAAGAGGCTCATTGCAATGCGCAAGCGCTACCGAGCATTTGGCCGCGGCACAATGGAGTTCCTCTACCCCGAGAATCGCAAGATCCTAGTGTTCATCCGCCGTTTCGAAGACGAGACGATCCTCGTCGTCGCCAACCTGTCGCGTCTCGTTCAGTGCTTTGAGGTCGATCTGTCGCAATACCGCGGAATGGTTCCTGTCGAGCTGTCTGGCGGTACGCGTTTCCCGGAGATCACCGATCGTCCGTACTTTCTGAATCTCAGCCCATTCGCGTTCTATTGGTTCGCTCTCGAGAAGCAGCGAGCGGAAGTCTCGGCGGGCGCTGAAGAGCTGCCGCTGATTGCAGCCAAAATGTGGAGCGAGGTTCTGCACGACCGAAATCGTGACGCGCTCACAGGAGCGATTCTGCGATACGTCCGCTCTCGGCGCTGGTTCGGCGCGAAAGCGCGAACGGTGAGCACGCTTTCGATCGCTGATGTGATTCCGATCAGCCGTGATGCCGGATCGCTTCTGATGCTCGACGTCGAGTACACGGATGGTGAGCCGGAGCGGTATCTCTTGCCGGTGGCGATTACGCAGGCGCGCCGCTCCGATGATGTGGACCGCACATCCGCATTGATTGCGCGGTTACGGGATAGCTATCTGTTGTACGAGCCGATTGCAGACGAACGATTTGCGAAAACCTGCCGGAAACGCATGTCTTCCTCAAGAAGCTTCGTGCTCCAACGGTCTACACCCGCAGATTCTTCGCGCAGAACAAAGCAATACAGCGATCGTCTATGGCGAGCGGCTCTTTCTCAAGCTTTTCCGGCGCCTGGAGCCGGGCATGAATGCGGATCTCGAGGTCACGCGATTCCTCAATGAAGAGACCCCGTTTCGGAACACACCGCGCGTCGCCGGCGCAATCGAATATTCGGCAAATGGACAACGCGACCCGACCACTGTCGCGATTCTGCAGAATTACACGCCGAATTCCGGCGACGCCTGGCGCTATACGCTCGACGTGATCGGCCGCTTCTTCGAGCGCGTCCTGAGCGACCCGGGCGCGATCGAGCGCATCATAAAATCCACGCCGTCTGAACCGTTGCTGGATCTAGCGAATCGGGCGGTTTCCGATGACGTAAAAGGACTCATCGGCGGTTACCTCGCTGACGCGGAGCTGCTCGGCACACGCACTGCAGAAATGCATCTCGCTCTCGCTTCGCGCGACGACATCCCCGCGTTTGCGCCCGAGCCATTCACTCCGCATTATCAGCGGTCGATCTATCAGTCAATTCGCAGTCAAGCGGTCCAGGCGCTGCAGACTTTGCGCCGGCGAGCGAAGGGTCTTGAAGAAGCGGAGACGCTTCTGTCGAACGAGACGGAGATTCATCGGCGGCTGCGCGAAGTCATCACAACGCGCATCGGCGGCTCCCGCATCCGCACGCACGGCGACTATCACCTCGGTCAGGTGCTCTACACAGGAAACGATTTTGTCATCATTGACTTTGAGGGGGAGCCGGCGCGTCCTTTGAGCGAACGGCGCATCAAGCGAAGCGCACTGCGCGATGTTGCCGGCATGCTGCGTTCGTTTCAGTACGCGCCGTATGCGGTCGTGTTAGGCCAGGCCGAAGGCTCGGTCATTCGCACGGAAGATGTTGCCGCTCTGGAGGAGGGTGGGAGATTCTGGCAGCGGTGGGTCAGCGCTGCGTTTCTGCGCGCTTATCTCGCCACCAGCGCCGCCGCTCCCCATCTGCCGGCAAATCGTGAGGAGCTTCGTTTGCTCCTTGATGCGTATCTTCTCGAAAAGGCGCTGTACGAGATCGTTTATGAGCTGAATCATCGGCCGGACTGGGTGCGCATCCCGATTCGCGGCGTGCTCGAGCTTCTCGCGTAAGGTCCCGCGAATCAGCGCCTTCCACGCTACCAACTTTTTCATCGACCATCTTGTATTTCAATACATGAGAAGAGCGTTTTTCGTGACCACTCTCGCTGCGGCTCTTCAATTGACTGCATTCGGCAGGTCCAGCGCACCGGATACTCAGGCATTCACCGACGCAACTGGTGAGGTGAGAACCTTCTCCACGAACGGCGCAATCGACCTCCGCAATCCATTTTTCCAAAGCCTGGGAACGAATGGCCGCTCGTGCGGTAGTTGTCATCAAGCCAGCGACGCGTGGAGTATCACGCCGGCACATGTGCAGGCCCGTTTTGACGCCGACGGCGGTCTCGATCCGATCTTCCGTACCAACGACGGCTCCAACTCTCCGCTTGCCGATGTCTCTACTGTGGAAGCGCGAAAAGAAGCGTACAACATGCTTCTCAATAAAGGTTTGATCCGCGTGGGTATCGGTATTCCGGAGAATGCCGAGTTCGAGCTCACCGAAGTCGACGATCCGTACGGCTACGCCAGCGCATCGGAGCTGTCGCTCTTCCGCCGCCCTCTTCCCTCGACGAACCTGGCGTTTTTGTCGGCTGTGATGTGGGATGGCCGCGAGACCCTAGCCAACCAATCCGTCCACTTCGATCTCTCGGACCAGGCGAACGGCGCGACCCTGGGCCATGCTGCAGCCGCGAATCCGCTGAGCGACACGCAGCGCGAGGCGATCGTCGATTTCGAAACGTCGCTGTTCACCGCGCAATCAAAGGATTTCGAAGCCGGGAACCTGCAGACACAGGGAGCAAAGGGTGGCCCGATCCAACTATCGGCCCAAGCCTACTACGTCGGTATCAACGACACCCTGAGTCCAGGTTTCAACCCAGCCTCCATGGACATGTTCGATACGTGGTCTGATGTGCGCAGCTCTTCACGGGAGCGGTTTGCCGATGCTCGCCAGTCCGTTGCGCGCGGCGAAACTTTGTTCAACACCTTCCCGATTCAGATCAGCGGTGTCCGCGGTTTGAACGATGTCCTCGGTCAGGAAACCATCACTGGCACCTGCACCACCTGCCACGATGCTCCGAACGTGGGGAACCACTCCGTTGCGCTGCCATTGGATATCGGCGTTGCCAGCGAGTCGAGGCGCACGCCGGATATGCCGCTTTACACGTTTCGGAACAAAACGACCGGTGAGACCATCAAGACCACCGATCCCGGCCGCGCGCTGATTACGGGCAAATGGAAGCACATGTCGCTGTTCAAAGGTCCGATTCTGCGCGCGCTGGCAGCACGTCCGCCGTACTTTCACAATGGCTCTGCAGCGGCATTGCGGGATGTGGTGGAGTTCTACAACGAT
>QHVY01000476.1 GCA_003223695.1 Acidobacteriota bacterium | reverse complement strand
CGTCTTCGAATCGAGTGCGAGCATGATGATCTGATTGCGCGCGGCGTCGTAGGTAAGGAGCGGCTTCGTCACCGACGGTCCTGTGCCGCCGATCTGCGTCCACGTCGTTCCATCGAATTCCCACGTGTCGTAAACGGGCGTGAGCATCTTGCCGTCCGCGCTCGTCTGTGTACCGCCGAAGATCACGAAGCGGTCGCGGCTGGGATCGAATGCGCCGCTGGCGAGAATGCGTCCGGGAGGAGAATTCGGAACGTTGATCCGAGTCCAGTCCCTGTTCGCGTACACCCAGGTGGCATTGAGATCCGCTGTGTTGCTGCGTCCGCCGAACATCACGCTCTGTGAGCGATTCGAGTCGTAGGCCGTCGCGTGACCCGACCTCTCCGGCGGCGTGTTCTGCGGAAACCGCTGAATCCAATGTGCGCCGGTCCACTCCCACGTGTCGTCGAGGTGGTACGCCTTCTTCGTTCCCGAATCGACGGCAGTGATGCCGCCAAAGAGAATCATGTGGCTGCTCTGTAGGTCGTAAACCATGCGCGTTTCGTATCGCGCGGAAGGGTTGTACGCGAATGACGAGGCGGCAATGAACGTACAGGCAATGAAAAGGAGGAGATTACGTTTCAAGCGCTGAATCGAACCTTAGCGATTCGACGCAAATTCCGGCTGGGAGGTTACTTCACCACAGAGAGCACCGAGCTCACAGAGCTGTCTCCGTGCTCTCCGTGGTGATCGCTTTTAGGTGTGCAAACCGTAGTGCTCGGCAATCGTAACGAGCTGCTGCTCGACGTCATCGCCCTCGCGCAACCGCGTGCGAATGTTTTCGATTTCCCTCAGGTCCGATTGTTCTAGAGCGAACCCGTGCGCCGCGAGCGCCTCCTGCGGATTCTCGATGAGCCGCTGCCGGAACTCCGGATGTTCGATCGCGCGGCGGACAACTGCTCCGATCATCTCGTTGCGCATGGATGTCCTCCTCCCATACAGATGAGCAATTACCGGACCGATCGCCTCCTCGGCCGCGGCAGTGCGCCTGCGCGAATGGCGTCATTTCCACTGTCGGCGACGTAAATCGTCCCGTTTGCGTCGACGGCAATTCCCGATACGCTCTTGAACCGCGCATTCGGACCGGCGCCGTCGACATCCCCGCTCGAGCGCGCCACGCCGCCGATCGTGACGACGTCGCGCGACGGCGTCACTTTGCGGATGATGTCGTTGCCGGCGTCGCTAACGAACATCGTTCCGGAGGAATCGAACGCAATGCCGATCGGCGCCTGAAAGCGCGCGTTCGCGCCATTGCCATCCGCGGCGCCCTGCTGCCCCGTCAGACCGGCAAAAGTGGTGACGTCCCCGGATGGCGCGATCTTTCGGATCGATCCGTTGAGCTCGTCCGCGACGTACACGTTGCCCGCCGAGTCGACAGCGAGGCCTTCCGGATTATCGAACCGTGCCGCGGAGCGGAACCCATCCGCTGTTCCTCGAAGGCCGGTCGAACCGGCGAGCGTGATCACGTTGCCGGAGGCCGAGATCATGCGAATCGTCTCGTTGTCGGTGTCGGCGACATAAATGTTGCCCAGCGTATCGACGGCGATACCTTCCGGGAAGTTGAAGCGCGCCGAGGCTCGCGGGCCATCCGCGCTGCCTCTCGCGCCTGGAAATCCCGCGTACGTGGTTACCTCGGCTGCAGATTTCCACTCGCGTCGATCGCAATCGCCGTCGGGCCATCGAAGCGCGCGGCCGCACCGACGCCATCTGCGTCGCCGCTGACGCCCGCAGTTCCGGCGAACGTCGTCACTTCGCCTGTCGATGCGATCTTGCGAATCGTGTGATTGAGGAGATCGGCGACAAAGACGTTTCCGAGGCGATCGACGGCAATGCCATGCGGCGAGTGGAAGCGCGCATTCGTGCCGAAACCATCCGCGCTTCCTTCTCGCACCGCCAGGCTGCCCAATGTTGTCACCAGGCCCTGCGGCGAGATCTCGCGGATGGCGTTGTTTCCGCGGTCGGCCACGTAGAGATTTCCGAGAAGATCGATTCCCAGACCCCACGGATCGTTGAATCGAGCGCTCGTCCCGACACCGTCGAGCGCTCCCTCCGCTCCAGACTGTCCGGCGAAGGTAGTGACGTCTCCTGCTGCCGTTACTCTGCGGATCGTGTTGTTGAACTCATCGGCGACGTAAATCACGCCCGAGGCATCGATAGCGATATCGCGCGGCGCGTTGAACATTGCCGCTGAGCCTCGGCCGTCAGCGCTTCCCTGGCTGCCCTTGCTGCCGGCGAGTGTTGTCACTTGTCCCGAAGGCGTGATCTTGCGAATCGCATTGTTAATTGCATCGGCCACGTAAATGTTGCCCGCGGAATCGAGGGCCAGGCCGTCGGGAAAATCGAAATGCGCCGCCGATCCGATGCCGTCGGCTGTGCCCTCGATTCCGGGGCTGCCGGCGATTGTGGTTACGACACCCTGCGGCGTGATTTTGCGTATCGTTTGATTGCCCGAGTCCGCGACATACACACTGCCTGCAACGTCGGTCGCGACCCCGCTGGGGAAGGTAAACCGCGCGACGTTTCCGGGTCCATCCGCGGTGCCCGGGTTACCGGCGCTGCCGGCGAACGTGGTCACATCGCCGGAAGGCGTGATCTTTCGAATCGCATGGATGCCCCAGTCAGCGACGTAAACGTTGCCCGACCGATCGACCGCGATTCCCTCTGGATAATCGAATCGCGCTGCGGCGCCGCTCCCGTCCGCGCTTCCGTGGCTGCCGATCGTGCCGGCGAGAACCGTCATCTCACCCGCCGGCGTGAGCTTGCGGATCACGTAGTTGAACGCGTCAGAGATGTAGAGATTGCCGGACGCGTCGACCGCAACGTCGTACGGATGCGAGAGCGGTGCAATGGGCGTCAGCGACGGAGGCGCGCCCGCGAGCGTCGTGAACGTGTAAGGCTGGTCGCCCGCCTGAGTGACAACTGCGAAAAACGCCAACGCCAATACGACGGCGAGCCGTTTCGATGACATCGCGTTTCCCCCTCAGTGTGGTTTGGAGCGGCGATGTTATATCCTTATGCGCAGCGTCACCAGCGTCTCATCCGGATGGATCTTCTTCGGCGATGCGATGTTGTGCCTGGCGTGCTCGACCGTCAAATCGGTGTTGTGCGGCAGGCCGATGCGAACGCCGTAATCGATCTTCACCCAGTTCCACCAGATGCTCGGCGCGGGAAACGCGGTTGGATCGCCTTTGAAAGAGTTCTGCAGGGCGCTCCAGCGCACGGCCGGCTGAATTGACGGGATCCATCGGTTGCCGAGCGGGATCTGATAGCCCGCTTCGATTTCTTCGCCTTGT
>QHVY01000475.1 GCA_003223695.1 Acidobacteriota bacterium | reverse complement strand
ACGTGCTGATCGATCACAAGGGCGAAGTGAAGCTGATGGACTTCGGCATCGCCAGGATGGCCGAGGCGAAGGAAGGAATGACGCAGGCGGGGTTGATCGTCGGCACACCTCATTACATGAGTCCCGAACAGGTTCAGGGAAAACAACTCGATCCGCGGAGTGACGTCTACTCGATGGGCGTGCTGATTTATGAGATGCTCGTGGGCGCCAAGCCTTTTTCCGCGCCGTCGCTCACTGCCGTCCTGGCTGCGCATCTCGCGGAGACACCGAAGCCGCCGATCGAGCAGCGGCCGGAGATTGGGCGCGAGGTCAATAGCATCGTCGTGCGCTGCCTGGCGAAAAATCCGAAAGATCGCTATCAGGACGCAGGCGCCCTGCTGCAGGATCTCGATCAGGTCCAACTTGCGGTGCCCGCTGTCGCGGCCTAACATCCTGACGATGCTCCGAACCTTCGTATTCACCGCCGGCGCAGTGCTGATGAGCCTGGAGATCCTCGGCAGCCGCGTCTTGGCTCCACAATACGGCAACTCCGTGATTGTCTGGGGAAGCCTCATCGGCGTTTTCCTCGGCGCACTGTCACTCGGCTATTGGATGGGAGGGCGTCTCGCGGACCGGCTGCCGCGGGCAGATGTCGTCGCAACGCTCGTGGCCGTCGCCGGCGCGTATGCCATGGCCATTCCCGCTCTCGCGCCAATCGTGTTTCAGATCGCCCCTGACTCGGTGCGCATCGGCTCACTCACGACAGCGACCGCTCTGTTCTTCGTGCCGTGCTTGTTGTTAGGCGCGGTTTCGCCCTATGCGATCCGCCTGGAAGAAGCACGCATGGAGCAAATCGGACGCTCGGCGGGCGGCCTCTACGCGATCTCGACGCTTGGCAGCATCGTCGGCACGATCGCCACGGCCTTCTGGTTACTGCCGCTCGCTGGTGTACCGACATTGATCCGCGCGCTCGGGGGATTGCTGATCTTCGCAGCGGCTGCACTGATGCTGTGGTCGATGCCGTCAATCCGTTTCACGCGTGTGGCGGCGGTCGGCGGCGGTGGCTTTCTGGTCGTTCTCGTCGCGGTCGTCACGATCGTCGACTCATCGGCACACCCGAGTCATCCGAATCCGAAGGAGAAGGTGCTGTTCGAGAAGGACAGTTTCTATCACCACATCCGAGTCACGGATATCGGCGATGTTCGCGAGCTCCATTTCGACAATTCGAATCAGGGGGCGATTTACAAATCGCGTCCGCTCGTCTCCGCCTACCCGTATGCCGAATTCCTGGGCCTTGGTCGCGTGTTTGTCGCCAACCCGGCGGATGTTCTGGTTATCGGGCTCGGCGGCGGCGTTGTCCCACATCAATTCCTTGCCGACCTACCGCCCGTGAGGGTCGATTGTGCCGAGATCGATCCCGAGGTCGTCGACGTGGCGAAGCGCTTTTTCTTTTTTCCTTCCTCGCATCCGCGCCTGCGAGTTGCGGCTGAAGACGGCCGCCGTTTCCTGACCAGGAGCGATCGACGCTACGACATCATCATCGTCGACGCGTTCTACAAGGATTCCGTTCCCTTTCACATGGTGACGAAAGAGTTCTACGCGCTGGTGCGGCAGAAATTGACATCGGTGTATCAGACCATCGGCACTTCGTTTCCGGAGCGATATGCCTTCGCGCGATGGTTGAACTTTCCGAACATCGACAATCAGCTCCGCAGTTGCATCATCGTGGCCGGACAGCAGACGAAAATGTCCGAGGTGCAGGTCAATGAAGCGTTTTCCGCGGCGCGCGCTCGAGGTGTCGGTGATGTGATTCTCAAACACCGCGCTGATTACTTGTCACGCGAGCCCGATAACTATCTCGCTCGCACGTTTACCGATGCCTATGCGCCCGTCGACGATTTGATCAATTTCATGCAGCAGTGATCATTTCCAGAGCGCGTCGAGAAGCGGTACCTTGAAATACAACGCGCCGACGCTCAGCGCTTTCTCCTGACCAACGTTGTCGAGGCGGAAATTCTTGAGGCGCACGAGCGGCAGCCTCTTGTAGTGGCTGAAATTCAACTCGACATAAATCGGAGTGCCAGGGATCGCACGTACCGCTTGCGCCGTCAGCGGTGCGATGCCGCTGACGAGCGAGTCGATGATTGCCCGAAGCTGAGAGTTTTGCGGAACGCTCTCTGTCATCCAGACATCGATCCACGCATCGGGACCGTACACGAGTCGATAGCGCTTCGCTGCGATGCCACGGACATTTCCAGAGATCGGTGGCGCGATCGGCGGCGGCGCAGTCTCCTTCACCTGATCCTTCGCCATTTTCTGCAGGATCTCCGCGATCTCGCTGACCGGGACTTGTGTGTACATCCGGCCGACCGGGTTCTCGACGGTCACGGTCCCTGCTCCATTTCGACTGAATCCGTTCAGCCAGACCGTGTCGGCGCGAACTCCGGCGGGGTAGACATGCAGTGTGACCTTTCCGAATCTGCTCAGGAACGGAAACGCCTCGGCAGGATTCGCTTCGAGCTCGAGGTGATACGGCTCCGGAGGGCGGGCGGTGGCGAAGAGAAGGGCGAGGGCTAGGAGCATTTCGCAATTTTACGGTCAAATTTCAAATTTCAAATTTCAAATGAAAAATTGAAAAAAGTGCGGCCGCCGGAGCACGCATTCTTAATTTTTCATTTGCAATTTGGAATTTGAAATTTCAAAAAAAGGGCGGCCGATGCGCCGCCCTTTCCAATTTAGAAGTGACCGGTGTTTAGAACGTGGAATCGAGGAATGGCCGCAGCTTCTTCGATCGCGACGGATGCCGCAACTTGCGCAGCGCCTTCGATTCGATTTGGCGGATGCGCTCGCGTGTGACATTGAACGAGCGGCCAACCTCTTCGAGTGTGTGCTCGGAGCCGTCGCCGACGCCGAAGCGCATCTTGAGGACCTGCTCCTCGCGCGGGGTGAGCGTGCGAAGAACTTTTCCGGTCTGCTCCTTGAGGTCCAAGATGCGAGTCTTCCTCTTCGCCGATCGGTGTCTCGAGGGAGATCGGCTCCTGCGCGATCTTCATGATCTTGCGAACCTTCGCCACCGGCATATCCATCCGCTCGGCGATCTCCTCGGCCTGCGGCTCGCGCCCAAGCTCCTGCACCAGCGCGCGTGAGGTGCGCGTAAGCTTGTTGATCGTCTCGATCATGTGCACCGGAATGCGGATGGTGCGCGCCTGATCGGCGATTGCGCGCGTGATGGCCTGACGGATCCACCACGTCGCGTACGTCGAGAATTTGTATCCGCGGCGGTACTCGAATTTCTCGACGGCTTTCATCAGGCCGATGTTGCCTTCCTGAATCAGATCGAGGAACTGCAGTCCGCGGTTGGTGTACTTCTTGGCGATCGATACGACCAGGCGGAGGTTGGCGACGATCAGCTCCTGTTTGGCCTGATCCGCTTCCTCTTCGCCGGCGCGAATGTCCTTGATGGTCGTGCGCAGCTCGTTGTGCGTCGTGCCGTAGAACGTCTCCAGCTCGCGCAGCTTCTCCTGATACTTCTGCAGGCGGCGGCGATAGAAGTCGCGGCGGGTCTTGTCCTTCTCCCGCTTGAGCGCCGCTTCATCTTTCCGGATCATCGATGCGCTCTGCGAGAGCTCGGAATCGATGTCTTTCAGCTTGTTGATCATCCGGTTGCGAGTCTGCGGAGTGAAATCAATCTGCCGCAGCTCGGTCGCCAGATCCTGCGCCAGACGATCGATCGTCTTGTGCGTGTTGGCAATCGCTCGCTGGCTCAGTTTCTTCGTTTCGGTGAGCTTGATCTTCGCGTCTTTGATCCGCTTGTCGAGCCGGGTCACCTTCTCGAAGATGGCCATGATGTCGTTGATCTTGCTGAGAGCCGTCGCGGTGAGGGTGGCCAGATCGATCTCGTCATCGTCGTCCGGCATCGCCAGATCGATCATCTCTTTGATGACCCGGGTGTCCTTCTTCGCGCTCTCGTGGATCTTCAGGATCTCTTCGAGAATGATGCGGTTCTGCGAGAGCGCCTTGTAGACCTTGCGCTCGCCCTTTTCGATGCGCTTCGCGATGTCGACTTCGCCCTGCCGATCGAGCAGCTTGACCGTCCCCATCTCGCGCAGATACATGCGGACGGGATCGTTGGTCTTGTCGACGATGCCGCTGGAGGCCGCGATGATGTCGGCCTGCACTTCCTCGCGCTGGTCGACCTCTTTCTCCTCGATCGTCCCATCGATGGTCATCGTCCCTTTGCCTGTCGGCGGGGCGAGCTGCTTTTCAGCGTCTTCGACGACGTCGATGCCTAGGTCATTGAAACGGATGTAGATCTCGTCGAGCTCTTCGGGGAGGCTGGTGACTTCTTCGGGAAGGACTTCGTAGATTTCGTCATACAGAAGAAATCCTTTTTCTTTTCCCAAAGCAATGAGCTGCTTGACCTCGACATATTTTTCTTCGACGCTCAACTCTCCAGCCCCTTCCTCGAAATTCGTCGATTCCTGTTCGAGATTTGCACCGCGCAGGCGTGTCGTCATCTCTTCAATTGCTCCTCACAGGTCATGACTTTTGTCTCGTCGCAAGGACACTCGCGTAATCGCAAGGGGACGATAATTATTTCAGTGTGC